>JBIKXN010000458.1:0-3289 GCA_044355765.1 Alphaproteobacteria bacterium | reverse complement strand
CGCCGCCTTCAGCCGCACATAGGCGTCGGCGTTGTCCGGCGGCATCATCTCCTCGATCCACATGATGTCGAGATGCTGGATGGCGCGCGCGATCCGGGTCGCGGTGGGCAGGTTCCAGCGCGCATGCCCCTCGATCGCAATCGCGATCCGGTCGCCGACCGCGCGCCGTATGTCCTCGACGATCGCCACCCCGCGGCGCAGATCGTCGTTCGAGATGTCGTGGCAGAGGATGCCGCCCGCATGCGCGGCGCCCCAGATCGTGAAGGGCTCGCGCAGCCGCGCCGGTCCAGACAGCGTCGAGGCGAAGGCATCGAAGGGCCAGATCTTCATCGCCGTGATGCCCTGGGCGACCAGTTCCCGCGCCAGTTCGCCGGCGCGCCCCGACGTCCAGGCTTTGTAGTCCTGATGGCGCCCATAGCCGACGCAGGTGTTGTAGATCCGGATCCGGTCGCGGTTGCGCCCGCCCAGCAGCGCGTAGATCGGCTTGCCCAGATGCTGGCCCGCGAGGTCCCACAGCGCCACGTCGATCGCCGAGATGGCGCGCATCTCGGCGCCCGCGTAGCCGCAGAAATTGACCAGCGAGAACATGTTGTTCCAGTGGTTCTCGATCTCCATCGCGTCGCGCCCCAGCAGAAGCGGGGCGAAGACGTCGTGGATCACCGAGGCGACGGCGCGCGGCAGGTAGTAGGTCTCGCCGAGCCCGACCAGCCCATCCTCGGTATGGATGCGTACCCAGAGATTGTTGGGCAGCGCCTGGCGCGAATGCCCGTTCTGCGCCACCCACTCGCTCTCCGGCACAGCCTGGAACCAGAGCGTCTCGATCTTGACGATCTTCATTTTTGGGCCGGTCGTCCGCTCAGGGTCGCAGCAGGTTCGGCAGGCCGGTCGACAGCACCGGGAAGAAGCACAGCAGCAGGATCACGCCGACCTCGGCGTAGAAGAAATACTTGAGTTCGCTCCACAGCGTCCCGAGTTTCATGTTGCCGATCTTGCAGGCGACGAAGAGGCACACGCCGACCGGCGGCGAGATCAGGCCAAGCGTGGTCGACACGATCATCACCATCGAGAAATGGATGTCGTCGATGCCCATCTGCCGCGACACCGGCAGCAGGATCGGCGCCAGCAGCAGCAGCGCCGGCCCGGCGTCGAGCGCGAGGCCGATGATCAGGAAGGCGATCACGCAGACGATCAGGAACAGCGTCGGATAGGCCTTGAAGATGCTGACCAGATCGCGCGTCCAGTCCTCGATTCCGCCGAGGATGAGGACGTAGTTGACGACCTCGACGGTCGCGATCAGCAGGAACAGGGCGGCGGTCAGGCGCGCCGCCGACCGGAAGGCCGCCACCAGCCCGGCGAAATCGAGATGGCGGAAGACGACCGTGCTGAGGAACAGCGCGTAGACGACCGCGATGCCGCCCGCCTCGGTCGGGGTGAAGACCCCTGACAGCGTGCCGAAAACGATGAACCCGGGCAGGGTCAGGACCAGCAGGCCGTCGCGCCAGGCGCGCGGCCGCTCGGCGCGCGGCACGACCATGGACGAGCGCGGCAGCTCGCCGCGCAACCCCTTGACGAAGACCACCGCGCCGCAGGCGACGCCCAGCAGCAGCCCGGGAACGACGCCGCCGAGGAAGAGGCGCAGCACCGAAACGTCGGCGACCGCGGCGTAGAGGACCATGATCACCGAGGGCGGGATGATCGGGCCGATGATGCTACCCGCAGTAACCAGCGCCGCCGCGAACGCCTTGCTGTAGCCTTCCTTCGGCATCGAGTTGATGAAGATCTGGCCCAGCGCCGCGATGTCGGCGATGGCGGTGCCGGAGATACCCGCGAACAGCACCGATGCGACGATCGCGGCATAGGCGGTGCCGCCGCGGATACGCCCCACCAGCATCGTCGAGAGCTGGATGAGCCGGTCGGAGATGCCGCCCCGGTTCATCAGCTCGCCGGCCACGATGTAGAAAGGCGCGGCGAGCAGCACGAAGCTGTCCAGCCCTGCGAACATGCGCGAGGCGAGATTGAGGAAGGGAAGCCCGTCGAACCAGAGCCCGATCAGGGCGGCAAGGCCGAAGGAGAAAGCGATCGGCAGCCCGCCGAGCAGCAGGACTGCGAGGGCGACACCGAGCGCCGTCACAGCACGGCCTTGTTGCCGCTCTCGACCTCGTCGGGCGGCACGAAACTGTCGTAGACCTTCATCAGCGAGACGATCGTCAGCAACGCGCCACCGACGGCGAGCGCCGAGTAGATGTAGATCATCATCATTCCGGTCGTCGGCGCGGTCTGCCGGCCGTTGAGGATGCAGTAGATCGTGCCCTGCCAGAGCACGAAGGCGCCGAACACCGCGGTCAGCGTGTGAAGGACGGCGCGATGCCAGGACTGGAAGAGGGCGCCGCCGAAATCGGCGAACATGTTCATGTCCATGTGCTCGTCCAGCCAGCTGGCCGCGGCGGCGCCCATGAATGTCATCCAGACCGACAGGTAGCGGATCGCCTCCTCGCTCCAGGAGATCGAATCCAGCATCACGTAACGCATGAAGACGGCGAGGAGGTTGACGCCGACGATCACCGCCAGCGCGATGCCGGCGACCAGATCGGCCATCCGCGCCAGCGCGCGCACGCCCGAACGCAATGTCTTCATGGTCACGCCCCTCCCGGCGCAGGAGGCGCGACGACGCCGTCCGGGCGTCGCCGCGCCGTCGCGGTCAGTTGCCGTAGACGCGCTTGTTGGCCTCGTCCGCCGCGGCCAGCACCTTGTCCACCGTGTCGCGGCCGGCCTGCGAGGCGATGAAGTCGATCACGGACTGCTGGGTCTGCTTGCGGAACTGCTCCTTCTCGGAGGGCGAGGTGACGTAGACGCGCACGCCACGCTTGCGGATCTCGTCGACCGCGCCGATCGCGTCCACCGCCTTGCGCGCGTTGGCGAGTTCGGAATGCAGCCGCGCCGCCTCCATCATGATCTTCTGGTGGTCCGGCGAAAGCTTCTGGAACACGCCGTCGTTGATGAGGATCAGGTGGAACCCGTAGATGTGCTCGTTGACGCTCATGAATTTCTGGACCTCGAACAGCTTGCCGTCCAGCACCGTGGTCGACGCATTCTCCTGACCGTCGACGACGTTGGTCTTGAGCGCGGGGATCAGTTCGGGCCAGGAGATCGGGGTGGCCGAGGCGCCCATCGACTGCATGAAGGCGACATAGACCTGGCTCTGCATCGTGCGCATCTTGAGGCCGCGCATGTCCTCGGGTGTCTTCACCTCTCGGACGTTGTTCGTCAGGTTCCGGAAGCCGTTCTCCGA
>JBIKXN010000081.1:0-10995 GCA_044355765.1 Alphaproteobacteria bacterium | reverse complement strand
GCGCTGGACAGCAGGGGCCGCCCCGCTTCATCGGTCTTGCCGACGATGCGCGGGCGACGGTCTGCCGGCCAGTTGAAGAGCTGGTCCTTGAGTTGCGCCTCGACGATCGAGCGCTTCTCCTCGACGACCAGCACTTCGGGCAGGCCTTCGGCGAAGCGCCGCGCGCCATCCGGCTCGAGCGGCCAGGGCATGGCGATCTTGTAGATCCTGAGGCCCAGCCGCGCCGCGCGGCGCTCGTCGATGCCGAGCATCTCGAGCGCCTGGCGGACGTCGAGATAGGACTTGCCGACAGTGGCGATGCCCAGCCGCGCGGCGGGCGGATCGGCGACGATCCGGTCCAGCCCGTTGGCGCGGACATAGGCGAGGGCCGCGCGCAGCTTGTGGCGATGCAGCCGGAACTCCTGGTCGGTCCATGGGTCGGGCCAGCGGATCGACAGCCCGCCCTCGGGCATCTCGAAATCCTGGGGCAGCGCGATGCGCACGCGGTCCGGAGCGACATGTACCGACGCCGCCGACTCGGTGGTCTCGCCGACGCATTTGAAGCCGACCCAGCAGCCGGAGAACCGGCTCATCGCCCAGCCATGCAGGCCGAGATCGAGGAATTCCTGCACGCCGGCGGGGCTCAGCACGGGGATCATCGTCCCCATGAAGACGTGCTCGCTCTGATGCGGCACGGTCGATGATTTCGCGGCGTGATCGTCGCCTGCGAGCAGCAGCACGCCGCCCTTTGGCGCGCTGCCGGCGAGGTTGCCGTGGCGGAACACGTCGCCGGAGCGGTCGACGCCGGGACCCTTGCCGTACCACATGGCGAAGACGCCGTCGTAGCGCCCGCCGGGAAAGAGGTTGAGTTGCTGCGTGCCCCAGACGGCGGTGGCTGCCAGGTCCTCGTTGACGCCGGGCTGGAAGCGGATTTGATGGCGGTCGAGGAAGCGCTTCGCGCGCCACATCGCCTGGTCGACGCCGCCCAGCGGCGAGCCGCGATATCCGGTGACGAAGCCGGCCGTGTTCAGCCCCGCGGCCATGTCGCGCTGGCGCTGCAGCATCGGCAGCCTGACGAGCGCCTGGGTGGCGGTCACGAAGATGCGGCCGCTGTCGCGGGCATATTTGTCGTCGAGCGTGACCGACAGGTCGAGCCCGTGTCCGTCCGGTGCCATGCCGGCAAGCTAGCTTGCGGGCCGGGGTCGGACAATCGGTGCCGGATCGCCGGTGGGACCGGGCCGCCGGGGGGCGTGGCTGCGCGCGCGCCGCGCGCCGGTCACGCCGCCACGTGCTCGGCCGGCGCCTGGGCGAGGCCGCGCATGGCGTTGGCGATCAGGGCGAGGCCGGTGCCGCCGGCGGCGCTGAGGATGGATTCGGGGTGGAACTGGACCGCGGCCAGCCTGAGTCGGCGATGGCGGATCGCCATCACGAGACCGGTCTCGTTCATCGCCGTGACGGCCAGTTCGCCATGCGGAAAGGTCGCCATCCGCGCGGTCAGCGAGTGATACGCGCCCACGGTCAGCGGCAGCGGCAGGCCCGCGAACAGGCCCTGGCCGTCATGCGCGATGGTCCAGGTCTTGCCGTGACGCGGCTCGGTCAGCACGTCCAGATCGCCGCCGAAGGCCTCGACCATGCCCTGCAGACCGAGGCAGACGCCGAACTGCGGCAGGCCGAGCACGGCCAAGCCACGCACGAGTTCTGGAACGCCGAAATCCGCCGGCCGGGCTGGACCCGGCGAATGCACGACCAGGTCGGGGCGCAGCGCGGCGATTTCCGCAGGCGCGAGGCCATGGCGGAAGGTGCGCACGGCGGCGCCGGTCTGGCGGAAATAGTCGGCGAGGGTGTGGACGAAGGAATCCTCGTTGTCGATCAGGACCACGCTGCGTCCGTCTCCCGGCCGGGCCGCGGGGGCCGCGGCGGCGGCGCGCGGCGTGTCGGGCGCCAGCGCGCGGAAGAGCGTCGTCGACTTGAGCCGCGTCTCGCGCTCCTCCTCGGGGCCGGTGGAGTCCCAGACGATGGTCGCGCCGACGCGGTAGCGCGCCATGCCCGCGCGCAGGTGGATGGTGCGGATCGTGATGCCGGTGTTGACGTCGCCGTTGAACAGCAGCGCGCCCACGGCGCCGCCGTACCAGCCGCGCGCGCTGGTCTCCTGCGCCTCCACGATGCCCGCAGCCATGCGCTTGGGTGCGCCGGTCAGCGTCACCGCCCACATATGCGACAGGAACGCGTCGATCCCGTCGAAGCCGTCGCGCAGCCGCCCTTCGACATGGTCGACCGTGTGGAACAGCCCGGCATAGGTCTCGATCTGCCGCCGCGCCAGCAGCCGCACCGAACCCGGTTCGCAGACGCGCGCCTTGTCGTTGCGGTCGACATCGGTGCACATCGTCAGCTCGACCTCGTCCTTCTCGGAGTTGATCAGCGCCTTGAGCCGCGCCGCGTCCTCCATCGCGTCGGCGCCGCGCCGCGCGGTGCCCGAGATCGGGCAGGATTCGACGCGGCGATCCTCGACGCGCACGAACATCTCCGGGCTGGTGCCGACCAGCTGCTCGTCGCCGAGCTGGATCAGGAACTCGTAGGGGCTGGGGTTGATGCGCGTCATGCGCTCGTAGAGCTGCGAGGGCGCGGCGTCGTAGGGGGCGTGGAAGGTCCGGCTGAGGACGACCTCGAAGACGTCGCCCACGCGGATCCGTTCCCTCGCCCGGTCGACCATCGCGGCGTAGGCCGCGTCGGCGACGTCGGTGGCGATGGTGGGCGCCCCGGGCGCGCGCCTTGGCGCCGGCGTCAGCGGCGCGAAGGCCGCGCGATCGCGCCCGAAGGTCGTGGTCTCGCCGCGCGTGAATTCGTAGTCGATCGCCACGGCTTCCTCCTTGCGGCGGTCGACCACGATCAGCGAGTCGGGCAGGAAGAGGTGGATGTCCTTGGCGTCGGGACCGCGCGGGTGCCGCAGCGCCATCGGCTCGAAGCGGAACAGCAGATCATAGCCGAACGCGCCGTAGATCCCGAGGAACCGGTCCGGCATGCCCGCGAACTGGCCGATCAGGTGGCGGAGTGGCGACATCAGCGAGGGCTGCAAGCTGCGTTCCTCCTCGGCGAATTGCCGCGTGGCGCGCGCGATCTCGAAACGCGCCGTGCGACGTTCGCATGCCGTCATCACGGTGTCGGGAGCCGCCGCAATGGTCGGGGCGAGCAGCGCCACCATCGCCTCGCCGCGGCCGTTGAGGGCGCGCAGCGTCAACGTGCGGTCATGGCCGACGAGTTCCAGCGGCGGGTCGGCGAAGCCGAAGGCCCAGCGCGAATAGCGGCCGGGATAGTCGACGCCCGAAGAGAAAAGCCCGCCGCGCGCGCCGTCCAGGCGCTCGGCGAAGCCGTCGAGCGCGGTGGCCGCGTCGAGCGGGCGACGGGTCGAGACGACGGCGAGGCCGTCGCGGGTCGTGAAGCTGGATCGCATGGCGGATGGCTCCGGAGGCGGCGCTGGGGAGCGCCGCCGGAAAGACCCCTCGCACCGCCGGTGGGGGCGGAGGGAAGGCGGGTGGATTCAGGAAATGGAAAAAGGAAGGGGATCGGTCGGTGACGGGGTCACCACCACCAGCGGCGCCAGCCGGCGCGCGCGGCGTCGCAACGCAAACCTGCGATGTCCATGCGATCGCTCACCAGCGCGACGCTCGCACCCCGTCGCGCCCGCGTCAAGGCGGCGCTTCGCCGCCGCGCGGTTGCCGGGTCAGACGTAGAGACTGTCGATCTTGTCGCCGTGGGTCGCGCGGATCGCATGGCGCTTGATCTTCATCGTCGGCGTCATGAGCCCGTTTGCGATGGCGAAGCCTTCGCGCAGGACCGCGTATTTCCGTATCCGCTCGATCGGCGGCAGCGTCCGGTTGACCCGATCGACGGCCGCGTCGACCGCCGCGCGCAGCGCCGCGTCGCCGTCGGCGCGCTCGATGATTTCGTCGCGCGGCACGATCAGGGCGACCAGGTAGGGGCGGCGGTCGCCATGGACCATTGCCTGCGCGATCTCCGGCTGCAGCGCGAGCAGACCTTCGATCCGCGCCGGGGCGATCATGTCGCCGCCTGAGTTCTTGATGAAGTCCTTCTTGCGGTCGGTGATCCTGAGATAGCCGTCGGAGTCCAGCTCGCCGATGTCCCCCGTGTGCAGCCAGCCGTCGCGGATCGCCGCGGCGGTGGCTTCGGGGTCCTTCCAGTAGCCCTTCATGACCAGTTCGCCGCGCACCAGGATCTCGCCATCGTCGGCGATGCGCAGGTCGACGTCGCGCAGGGGCGGCCCGACGGTGTCCAGCTTGACGCGCCGCGGCGGGTTGCAGCTGATCACCGGTCCGGCCTCGCTCTGTCCATAGCCCTGGCAGAGCAGCAGGCCGAGCGCGGTGAAATAGAGGCCGATCTCGGGGTTCAGCGGCGCGCCGCCCGAGACCAGCGCCTTGAGCCGGCCGCCGAAACACTGCCGGATCTTGGCGCGCACCAGCCTGTCCAGGACCGGGTCGATCAGCCGTTCGGCCAAGGTCAGGCTGGACGGGTCGCGATGGCGCTTGCTGCCGATCTCGACGGCGCGCGCGAACAGCTTCGCCTTCAGGCCGCCGTCGCGGGTCATCTGGGCCGAGATGCGCGCATGCATCGTCTCGTAGAGGCGCGGCACGGCGGTCATGATCGTCGGCCGGACTTCCTGCAGATTGGAGCCGAGCTTGTCGATGCCTTCGGCGAAATAGATCTGGGCGCCGATCGACGGCATGAGCACGCCGCCCGCGGTATGCTCGTAGGAATGCGACATCGGCAGGAAGGACAGATAGATCTCCGCGTCGTCGCGCAGGTCGATCTCCTGCAGCAGGTGATAGGCGCCGTCGCAGTTGCGCAGCATCGCGCCATGATGCAGCGCCACGCCCTTGGGCATGCCGCCGGTGCCCGAGGTATGGATGATGCAGGCGATGTCGTCGCGACGGAGCGAGGCGACGATGGCCTCGAGATCGTCGTCGCGCGCGGCGCCCTGCGCCAGCGCCTCGTCCCATCCCAGGACGTCGAGCCCGCAATGCTGGCCGATGTCCGGCTTCTCGATCGCGATCACGAAACGGCAGCCGTCGACGCGCTGCCCGGCTGCGAGCGCTGTTGTCGCCAGCGTCCGGGTCGAGACGATCACGCCGCTGACGCCGGCGTTGGCGAAGACGTGGCGGTGCTCCTCGGCCGTGTTGGTCGTGTAGGTGGGCACGGTGATCCCACCGACCGACATGATCGCATAGTCGGCGATCACCCATTCCGGCCTGTTCTCGGCGATCAGCCCGACGCGGTCGCCCGGCCGGACGCCGAGGCCGACCAGCGCCCGGCCGAGTTCACGCACGCGCGCCCCGGCCTCGGCCCAGGACATCGGATGCCAGGCGCCGTCGCGCTTGGCCCACATGAAGGGACGCTCGCCGCCGCGCGCGAAGCGGGCGTGCATCATGGCCGGCAGGCTTTGCAGCGTGTCGTATGCGATCATTTTTCTTTGCCTCCCGCCGGGGCCGCGCATGCTTGGCGACACAGGCACGGCGAATTATATGGAGCCTCCGGCCACGGAGACAAAGCCATGTCGTCGATCGCACGCAGCCCCGAGGACGGATCCGCACGCGCCGGGGGACGCGACGCCTTGCCGACCTGGGATCTGGCGGACCTCTATCCGGGTCGGGAAAGCCAGGCGCTGGCCAAGGATCTCGCCGATGCCGAGCGCGAGGCCATCGCCTTCGCCGCCCGCCACGAAGGCAAGCTCGCATCCCTGACGCCGGCGGCTTTCGGTGCGGCGATCGCCGCCTACGAGCGGCTGGACGAGCGGTTGGCGCGGCTGACCAGCTATGCCGACCTGACCTATGCCGGCGACCAGTCCGACGCCGAGATCGGGCGGTTCTGCCAGACGGTCCAGGAGCGGGTGAACGCGATCGCGACCCATACCCTGTTCTTCACGCTGGAGATCAACCGGCTGTCCGACGACGACGTGGCGGCGAAGCTGGCCGCGCCCGAGACGGCCCGCTACGCCGCGTGGCTGCGCGAATTGCGCGTCTTCCGTCCGCACCAGCTGGAGGACCGGGTCGAGAAGCTGCTGCACGAGAAGCACGTCACCGGCCGCGCGGCATGGACAAGGCTGTTCGACGAGACGATCGCCGGGCTGCGCTTCGCGGTGCGCGGCCGCAGCCTGACCAGCGCCGAGGCGCTCCATCTGCTGTCCGATCCGGATCGCGGACTGCGCCGCGACGCGGCGGCCGGCATCTCGGCCGCGCTGGGCGCCAACGCGAAGACCTTCGCGCTGATCACCAACACCCTGGCCAAGGACAAGGAGATCGAGGACAAGTGGCGCAGCTATCCGCGCCCGATTTCGGCGCGCAACCTGTCGAACCGGGTCGAAGACGAGGTGGTGGAGGCGCTGATCGGCGCGGTCCGCGCGGCCTTCCCGCGGCTCTCGCATCGCTACTACGCGCTCAAGGCGCGCTGGTTCGGCCTGGAACGCCTGGAGCACTGGGACCGCAACGCCCCGCTGCCGCGCGTGGCCGAGCCGGAGATCCCGTGGGCGCGCGCGCGCGACGTCGTGCTCGCGGCCTATGCGGATTTCTCGCCCGATCTGGAGGCGATCGGTCGGCGCTTCTTCGATCGTCCCTGGATCGACGCGGGCGTGCGCGCCGGCAAGTCTCCGGGTGCCTTCGCCCATCCGACCGTGCCCGGCGCGCATCCCTATCTGCTGCTGAACTATCAGGGGCGGACGCGCGACGTGATGACGCTCGCGCATGAACTGGGCCATGGCGTCCATCAGGTCCTGGCCGCGGGGCAGGGCCATCTGCAGTCCGATACGCCGCTGACGCTGGCGGAGACCGCATCGGTGTTCGGCGAGATGCTGACCTTCCGCAGCCTGCTCGACGCCGAGCGAGATCCCGCGCGGCGCAAGGCGATGCTGGCGGGCAAGGTCGAGGACATGCTGAACACGGTCGTGCGGCAGATCGCCTTCGTCGAATTCGAGCGCAGGGTCCACGACGAGCGACGCCAGGGCGAGCTGACGCCCGACCGGCTGGGTGAGATCTGGCTCGACGTGCAGCGCGAGAGCCTGGGACCGGCCTTCGCCTTCGACGACGGCTATCGCGCCTACTGGACCTACATCCCGCATTTCGTCCACTCGCCCTTCTATGTTTACGCCTATGCCTTCGGCGACTGCCTGGTGAACGCGCTCTACGCGTCCTATCGGGCGTCTCCCGGCGGTTTCGGGGCCCGCTATCTCGACCTGCTGCGGGCGGGTGGAACCAAGCGCCACCGCGAATTGCTGGCGCCATTCGGGCTCGACGCCGCCGATCCGCGGTTCTGGGATGGCGGATTGTCGGTGATCTCGGGCTTCATCGACGAGCTCGAGGCGATGGGCTGAGCGGCCATGGCGATCGACGACGAGAACACGCTCGGCGGCCGCATCGGCCGCTACGCGCGCGTCGGCGCGGCGATGGGCGGTCTGGGCGCGCGCTTCGCCGCCGAGCGCGTGCTCGGCGTCAAGCTGGACCGCGGCCGGCATGCCTCTGAGCTGCGTGCCGCGCTGGGCGGCCTCAAGGGGCCGCTGATGAAGGTCGCGCAGCTGATCGCGACCATCCCCGACGCGCTGCCCGAAGAATATGTCCAGGAGCTGATCCAGCTGCAGTCCAACGCCCCGCCGATGGGATGGGTCTTCGTCAAGCGCCGCATGCAGGGCGAACTCGGCCCCGACTGGCAGTCGCGCTTCGCCGAGTTCGGCCGCGAGGCGGCGGCGGCGGCCTCGCTGGGGCAGGTCCATCGGGCGACGCTGCGCGACAGCACGCGCGTCGCCTGCAAGCTGCAATACCCCGACATGGATTCAGCGGTCGAGGCCGATCTGCGGCAACTCAAGCTGATCTTCGAGGTCTATCGCCGCTACGACCGCGCCATCGATCCCGGCGCCATCCACGAGGAGATCTCGGCGCGCCTGCGCGAGGAACTGGACTACCGCCGCGAGGCGGCTCATATGCGGCTTTACGCGCGCATGCTGGCGGACGAGGCGGGGGTGCATGTGCCGGAGCCGGTCGCCGCGCTCTCGACGCGGCGCCTGCTGACCATGACATGGCTCGACGGCGCTCCGTTGCTGACGGCGCGCGAGGCGCCCGTCGAGCGGCGCAACCGCATCGCCATGAACATGTTCCGCGCCTGGTACGTGCCGTTCTACGGCTATGGCGTGATCCACGGCGATCCGCATCTGGGCAATTACGCGATCCGGCCCGACGACGCGGTGAACCTGCTCGATTTCGGCGCCATCCGCGTGTTTCCGCCATCCTTCGTCGGTGGCGTGATCGATCTCTACCGCGCGCTGCGCGACGACGACGCGGCGCTGGCCGTGCACGCCTACGAGACCTGGGGGTTCCGCAACCTGTCCAAGGAGACGATCGCGACGCTGAACCGCTGGGCGGCCTTCGTCTATGCGCCGCTGATGGAAGACCGGCCGCGCGCGATCGCCGAGACCAATTCGGGCGTCTACGGGCGCGAGGTCGCCGAAGGGGTCCATGCCGATCTGCGCAGAATCGGCGGCGTGCGCCCACCGCGCGAGTTCCTGCTGATGGACCGCGCGGCGATCGGGCTCGGCTCGGTGTTCCTGCACCTGCGGGCCGAGATCAACTGGCACCGCCTGTTCCACGACCTGATCGCGGATTTCGACGTTCCCGCTCTCGCGGCGCGGCAAGCGCGGGCGCTGGCCACCGCGGAAGTCCCGCAGGCCGCCTGAGCGCGCGGGGCTCAGCCGTCGCCGCGCGTGCCTGTCGCGAGACGGCGACGGACGGCGGCGGCGACATGACTGCGCGACGCCGACGCCGCGGCCGCCGCGTCGCGCGCGGCGAGCGCGTCGACGATGCTCCTATGCTCGGCCGCGGCGCAGGCGGGCAGGTCGTCTTCCGACGGCGCCACGCGGGATACCAGGCGCAATTCGTCGGCAAGGCGGCGGTGGATGTCCGCGAGCCGGCCGTTGCCGGCGAATTCGACGACGCGGCGATGGAAGGCGAGGTCGGGCATGTCGGCCCGAAGCCGCGTCGGCTCACCGTCGGCGTGCGCAGCCAGGGCGCGCAGCTCGGCGATCTGTGCCTCCGAGATCCGCGGCGCGAGTAGCGCGCCGGCGATCGCCTCGATCTCGCCGCGCAGGAAATGGATTTCCCGCGCCTCCGCCTCGCCGATCGAACGCACGAAGGCGCCGCGGTTCTTCTCGATGCGGACCATGCCTGCGGCCTCGAGCGCGCGCAGCGCCTCGCGCACCGCGGTACGCCCGACGCCGAGCAGGCGGGCCATGTCCGCTTCCTTGACCTGCTGGCCGGGAACCAGCGTTCCGGCGCGGATCATGCGCGTCACCTCGCCCTCGGCCAGCGTCGCGAGCGACGTCGAACGGATCAGCGCGATGGCCGTCGGCGCGTCCATGGCGCGCGTCAGATGCCCGCGAAGCGGGGCTTGCGCTTCTCGGCGAAGGCGCGGCGCCCCTCGCGATAATCCTCGCTCGCGAAGCAGGCCGCGACCATGGCGTCGCAGGCGGCGAGGTCGCGCGCCGAGGGGTCCTTCAGTATCTCGACGGTCGCCCGCTTGACGGCGGCGATGGTCAGCGGCGCGTTGTCGGCGATCGCGTTCGCGGTCTCCATGACGGTGCTCTCGAGGGCATCGTCGGCGACGACGGCGTTGACCATGTTCCAGCGCAAGGCCTCGTCGGCGGTCACCTGGCGCGCGGTGAAGAAGATCTCCTTGGTGGCGACGGGGCCGATCGTCTCGACGAACCGGCGCAGCCCGGCATGGCCGTAGCCGAGGCCCAGGCGCGCCGCCGGCAGCGCGAAGCGCGCGCCCTGCGTCGCGTAGCGCATGTCGCAGCAGATCGCGAGATTGAGGCCACCGCCGATGCAATATCCGCGGATCATCGCGATCGTCGGCTTGGCGAAAGCGTGGATGCGGGCATAGACCTGCTCGGCGATCTCGCCGTAGTGGCGGGCCGCTTCCTGCGTCGCGCGGACGCGGTCGAACTCCGAGATGTCGGCGCCCGAGACGAAGGCCTTGCCGCCGGCGCCGGCGAGGACGACGACCCTGATCTCGGGGTCGGCCGCGAAACCGTCGAGGATCCGCGCGGCCGCCTCCCACATCGCGAGCGAGACGGCGTTGCGCTTCTCCGGATTGTTGAAGGTCATGATGCCGACCCGGCCCTGGCGGTCGGCGAGCACCTTGTCGGTCATCGTCTTCGTCTCCTCGGTGACGCGGATCGTCAGATCGTGCCGGCGGCGCGCAGCGCGGCGATTTCGTCTGCGGACAGGCCGAACTCGGCCAGGATCTCCTCGCTGTGCGCGCCGCGCGCCGGCGGCGGCGCGTCCAGCCGCGACGGCGTGCGGCCGAGGCGCACGGGCTGCGCCATCAGCCGCAGGTCGCCGCCGGCCACCGGCGCCGCGACGCCGAGATGGCGGATCTGCGGATCGGCGAACATCTCGGCGATGTCGTAGATCGGGCCGCAGGGAACGCTCGCGGCGTTCATGCGCTCGACCCACTCGGCCGTCGTGGCGGTCGCGAAGATCTCCTGCAGCGCCGCGTTGAGCGCGTCGCGATTATGCGAGCGCCGCGCGGCGTCGGCGAAGCGCGGATCCCCGAGCAGATGGGCGGCGCCCAGCGCGCGCGCGCAGCGCTCCCAGATCGCCTGGCCGGTGGTGGCGATGTTCAGGTGCCCGTCGCGCGTGCGGAAGACGCCGGTCGGTATCACCGTGGGGTGGTTGTTGCCGGCCTGCCTGGCGACCTCGCCATGGACAAGGTAGCGCGCGGCCTGGAAGTCGAGCATGAAGGCCTGGGCCTGGAGCAGCGAGGTCTGGACCCATTGGCCCTCGCCCGAGCTTTCGCGCTCGAGCAGCGCGGTGAGTATGCCGAGCGCGCAGAACAACCCGGCGGTGAGATCGGCGAGAGGGATCCCGGCGCGGACCGGGCCCTGGCCTGGCAGCCCGGTGACCGACATCAACCCGCCCATCCCCTGGGCGATCTGGTCGAAGCCCGGGCGCGCGGCGTAGG
>JBIKXN010000080.1:0-11040 GCA_044355765.1 Alphaproteobacteria bacterium | reverse complement strand
GCGCGCGGCGCATCACCCGCGAGACGCTGGCTCCGCTACCGGTCGCCGAACGCACGCTCTTCGTCTCTCTTCTGCGCAAGCTGAGCTGACCCGATGTCCGATCGTCTCGATCTCGCCTTCGGGCTGTCCTTCGCCGATCTGCACGCGCGGGAGGGCCTCGTGCGGCTCGACCGCGCCTTCGTCGACTGGCTGCAGGCGCATGACGTCGGTCTGGCGAACCGGCTGCTGGCGGCGCGCGCCGCGCCCGAGGCCCTGGCCCCGCTCGACGAATCCGGGCTTATCGTCGATCTCGGCCCTGCGCTCGAGCGCTTCGTCGGCGTGTTGTTCGGCGTCGGCGCCGAGCTGGGCGCGCTCGCGGATGCCACGCGCAGCCTCGACCCGATCTGGGAGGCGAAGCGCGGCTTCGTGCAGCGTCGCGCCCTGAAGGCGCACAAGCCCGAGGCCGCCGCCGCGTTCGACGCTCCGGCGCTGGCGGCGGCGTTCGAAGCCGCGGCCGGCGAAGCGCTCACCGAGGCGTCCTTCGCCCGGCACGTCCTGCGCTGGTCCGCCGACGAGGGCGCGCACGCGCCGGCGCTCGCGGCCGCGGAGCGCTACGCGGCCTGGGCGACCCTGACGCCCGCCGGGCGCGCGAAACATGCCGCTGGCGTGCTGTTCCGCGCGCCGCGCAGGATCGATCCCGCGAGCCTCGTGCCGGTGGAGCGCATCGAGCGGGACGGCGTCGCGATGATGCGCCTGCCGCCGCATGACTGGCGCGAGCGCGACGCCTTCTCCCTCACCGATGCCGGCATGGATCCGCTCCATGCGCTCGATCAGGTCAACTACTGCATCTGGTGCCATCCGCAGGGGAAGGATTCCTGCTCCAAGGGGCTCAAGGACCGCAAGACCGGCGCCTTCCAGAAGAGCCAGCACGGCGTCACGCTCGCGGGCTGTCCGCTGGAAGAGAAGATCAGCGAGATGCACACGCTGCGCGCGCGCGGCAACGCGGTGGCGGCGCTGGCGACGATCGCGGTCGACAATCCGCTCTGCGCGGGCACCGGGCACCGCATCTGCAACGACTGCATGAAGGCCTGCATCTACCAGAAGCAGGAACCGGTCGACATTCCGCAGGCCGAGACGCGCGTGCTCAAGGACGTCCTGGCGCTGCCCTGGGGCTTCGAGATCTACGCGCTGCTGACGCGCTGGAACCCCCTCGACTTCCGGCGTCCGCTGCCGCGCCCCGACAGCGGCCGCAAGGTGCTGGTGGTGGGCATGGGCCCGGCCGGATACACGCTGGCGCATCACCTGCTCAACGACGGCCATACGGTGGTCGGGATCGACGGGCTGAAAATCGAGCCGCTCGACCCCGCGGTGTCCGGCGTCGGTCCGGGAGGCGCGCGCGCGGCCTTCGCGCCGGTCCGCGACGTCGCGACGCTGCGCGAGGACCTGGACTCGCGCGTGCTCGCCGGTTTCGGCGGCGTGGCCGAGTACGGGATCACCGTGCGCTGGGACAAGAACTTCCTGAAACTCATCAGGCTGCTGCTGGAACGGCGCGCGACGTTCGCGATGCATGGCGGCGTGCGCTTCGGCGGAACGTTGACGCTCGACGACGCCTGGGAGATGGGCTTCGACCATGTCGCGCTGTGCATGGGGGCGGGACGTCCGACGGTGATCGAGATGAAGAACGGGCTGGCGCGCGGCGTGCGCCAGGCCTCCGATTTCCTGATGGCGCTGCAGCTGACCGGCGCCGCCAAGACCGAGTCGATCGCCAATCTGCAGCTGCGCATGCCGATCGTCGTGATCGGCGGCGGGCTGACCGCGGTCGACACGGCGACCGAGTCGCTCGCCTATTACGCGCGTCAGGTGGAGAAATTCGCGGCGCGCCACGACGCGCTCGCGGCCGAAGGCACGGCGCTGGCCCTTGCGGGCGAGGACGCCGAGATCGCCGCGGAATTCCTTGCGCATGGCCGCGCGATCCGCGACGAGCGCGCGCGCGCCGCGACCGAGCGGCGCGCGCCGCGCCTGCGCGACCTGCTCGAGAGCTGGGGCGGCGCCACCATCGCCTATCGCCGCGGCCTCGCCGAGGCGCCGAGCTACACGCTCAACCACGAGGAAGTGGCCAAGGCGATGGAGGAGGGCGTGCGCTTCGCCGAGGGGCTGACCCCGGTGGAAGTCGTGCTCGACCGGCACGGTCACGCGGCGGGCTTGCGCGTCGCGCGCAAGGGCGACGCCGGCGCGGTCGAGTCCGTGCTGCCGGCGCGCGCCATCCTGGTCGCGGCGGGCACGCAGCCGAACACCGTGCTGGCGCGCGAGGACGGACGCATCCGCCTCGACGGCCGCTATTTCGAGGCGATCGACGACAACGGCACGCGCGTCGAGCCCGAGCGCGCGATGTCGAAGCCGAAATCGGCCGAGGTGCTGATGCATCGCGCCGCCGATGGCCGCTTCGTCAGCTTCTTCGGCGATCTGCACCCATCCTTCTTCGGCAACGTGGTGAAGGCGATGGGCGGCGCCAAGCAGGGCTATCCGGTGGTCAGCCGCGTGCTCGCCGCGCGGCTGGCGACGGATGTCGCGCCGGCGGCGCTGCTCGCCCAGCTCGCGCGCGAGCTGCGCGCGCGGGTCCACCAGGTCAACCGGCTGACACCGACCATCGTCGAGGTCGTGGTCGAGGCGCCGCGCGCGGCGCGCAACTTCATGCCCGGTCAGTTCTACCGGCTGCAGAATTTCGAGGCCCGCGCGCCGCGCGTCGACGGCACCGTCCTGGCGATGGAGGGGCTGGCGATGACCGGCGCCTGGACCGATCCCGCGCTTGGCCTCGTCTCGGTGATCGCGCTGGAGATGGGCGGGTCGTCGGATCTCTGCGCGATCCTGAAGCCGGGCGAGGAAGTCGTGCTGATGGGGCCGACCGGGGCGCCGACCGAGACCCCGGCGGGCGAGACCGTGGCTCTGGTCGGCGGCGGACTGGGCAACGCGGTGCTGTTCTCGATCGGCCGCGCGCTGCGCGCCGCCGGCTCGCGCGTCGTCTATTTCGCCGGCTACAAGAAGCTGCAGGACCGCTACAAGGTGGCGGAGATCGAGGCGGCCGCCGACGTCGTCATCTGGTGCTGCGACGAGGCGCCGGGCTTCGCGCCGGGCCGGCCGCAGGACCTGAGCTTCGTCGGCAACATCGTCGCGGCCATGCGCGCCTATGGCGAAGGCGCGCTGGGCGACCAGCCGGTCAGGCTGGCCGACGCTGACCGCATCGTTGCGATCGGGTCGGACCGGATGATGTCGGCGGTGGCGGCGGCCCGCCACGACGTGCTGCGGCCGCTGCTCAAGCCGGCGCATTGCGCCATCGGGTCGATCAACTCGCCGATGCAATGCATGATGAAGGAGATCTGCGCGCAGTGCCTGCAGCGCTGGGTCGATCCGGCGACGGGCAGGGAGACGGTCGTCTTCTCGTGCTTCAACCAGGACCAGCCGCTCGATCGCGTCGACTGGGCGATGCTGAACGAGCGGCTGCGTCAGAACGCCGTCGCGGAAAAGCTCACCCGCGCGTGGATCGATCGCTGTCTGCGGCGGCTGGCGCTGCGTCCGACGCCCGTCGCCGCCGAGTGACGGAGCGATGGCCGACATCGCCAATGTCCTGCTCATCACCGCCGATCAGTGGCGCGGCGACACGCTTGGCGCGCTCGGCCACAAGGTCGTGCGTACGCCCAATCTCGATCGGCTCGCGGGCGAGGGCACGGCGTTCGCGCGCCATTTCACGGTGACCGCGCCCTGCGGGCCGGCGCGCGCCAGCCTTCATACGGGGCTCTACCTGCACAACCACCGCAGCGTGATGAACGGCACGCCGCTCGACCGGCGGCATGCCAACATGGCGCTCGAGGCGCGCAAGGCCGGGCTGGCGCCGACGCTGTTCGGATACACCGACACCAGCCCGGATCCCGAAGGTCTGGAGCCGCGCGATCCGCGGCTGTTCACCTACGAAGGCGTGCTGCCCGGCTACGATGTGGGCCAGGCGCTGCACGAGGATTTCCGGCCCTGGCTGGCCTGGCTGCGTCGCCAGGGTTATCGCGGTCTCGACACGCCGCGCGCGGCCTACGCGCCCGCCGGCGGCGTCCTCGGCGATCCGGCGCCCTTCGCCGCCGCCCATTCCGAGACCGCCTTCGTCGCCGACGCGGCGCTCGACTGGCTGGGCACGCGCGACGGCGCGCCCTGGTTCGCGCATGTCTCTTTCCTGCGCCCGCATCCGCCCTGGACGGCACCCGCCGAATTCCGCCGCCTCTATGCCGACGACCAGGTGGGCGCCGCGCTGCCCGCCGCGCCGGAGGGGCTTCATCCGCTGATCGACGGGCTGCGCGCCGGGTTCCCGGTCGCGAGCCTCGTGCCGGGCTTCGCCGGCGTCGCGCGCGATCTGACGCCGCGCGACGCGGCGGCGCTGCGGGCGACCTACTACGCGCTGATGTCCGAGGTCGATCATCATGTCGGACGCCTGTTGGCCTGGCTCGACGAGACCGGACAGCGGGAACGCACGCTGATCGTCTTCACCGCCGACCATGGCGAGTATCTCGGCGACCATGGGCTCTACGGCAAGATGGGGCTGCACCCGCAGGCCTTCCATATTCCGCTGATCGTCGCGGCGCCCGGCGCCGCCGCGCGCGGCCAGGTGGTCGAGGCTTTCACCGAATCCGTCGACGTCATGCCCACGGTGCTGGCGGCGCTGGGACTGCCGACCCCGTCGGCCTGCGACGGCATGGCGCTGCAGGCCTGGCTGCACGGCCGCACGCCGGCGAGCTGGCGCGCGGCTGCGCATTGGGAGCTCGATTATCGCACGCTGACGCGCGGAACGCCGGGTGCCGATCCGGACCGCGCCGCGTTGGTCGCGCGGCTCGATGCCGGGACGCTGTACGTGCATTTCGCCGACGGCGCGCCGCTGTTCTTCGACCTGGCCGCCGACCCGCACGGGCATCGCGACCTGGTGCGCGAAGGCGAGGGCGAGACGCGGCGTCTGGCGGCGCTGGCCGACCTGATGACCTGGCGGATGCGCCACGAGCACCGGCGCCTGTCGGATCTGCGCGTCGGGCCGCGGGGCCTCGAGCACTGGCGCGATTGACAGGTCCAGGGCGCGCTCGGCAGACTGTTCGTAGACGAACGATCTGATCCCGGGGAGGGAGAGGTGGCGAGCTATCTCAGGCCGCGCGATCTGGACGAGGCGCTGCGCGCGCTCGGGCAAGGGCCGCGTACGGTCCTCGCCGGCGGCACGGACTACTATCCCGCGCGCGTCGGCAAGCCGCTCGACGACGAGATCCTCGACATCACGGGCATCGACGCGCTGCTGCGCATCGAGGAGGACGACGCCGGCTGGCGCATCCCCGCGCGCTGCACCTGGTCCGCCCTGCTTTGCGCCGACCTGCCGCCGCTGTTCGACGGGCTCAAGGCGGCGGCGCGCGAAGTCGGCGGCGTCCAGATCCAGAACGCGGGCACGCTCTGCGGCAATGTCTGCAATGCCTCGCCTGCCGCCGACGGCGTCCCCAATCTGATGGCGATGGACGCGCGCGTCGAACTGCGGAGCCTGGGCGGGACGCGCGAAATCCCGATCGACGCGTTCGTGCTGGGCAACCGGCGGACGGCGCGCGCGGCAGACGAACTCGTCACGGCCCTGCGCGTGCCGCGGCCGCCGCGTCCCGCGCGCGGCGGTTTCGCCAAGCTCGGCGCGCGCCGCTATCTGGTCATCTCGATCGTGATGTCGGCCTGCGTCGTCGAGGTCGCGGATGGACGGGTCGCGGCGGCGCGCATCGCGGTCGGCGCCTGCGCGCCTGTCGCGCGGCGCCTGCCGCGTCTGGAGGCGCGTCTGGCGGGGCACCCGCTCGGCGTCGCGCCGCCCGCGATCGAGGCCGCCGATCTGGCGCCGCTCGCGCCGATCGACGACGTGCGCGGCAGCGCCGCGTATCGCGGCGACGCCGTCGCCACCCAGTTGCAGCGGTTGATCGGGGAGATGCTGTCGTGACCATCGGCTTCACGGTCAATGGCCGGGCCGTCGAGGTGTCCGCGGCGCCCGTCGCGCGGCTTGCCGACGTGCTGCGCGAGGAACTGGGCCTGACCGGCACCAAGATCGGGTGCAATGCGGGCGATTGCGGCGCCTGCACCGTGCGGCTGGACGGCGCGCAGGTCTGCGCCTGCCTGGTGCCGGTCGGCCAGGTCGCCGGTCGCGCGGTCGAGACCGTCGAAGGGCTCGCGCGCGACGGCGCGCTGTCCGCGCTGCAGCTGGCCTTCCACGCCCATGGCGCCGCGCAATGCGGGATCTGCACGCCGGGGATGCTGATGGCGGCGCAGGATCTGCTCGCTCGCGACCCTGCGCCCGGCGAGGCCGCTGTGCTCGACGCGCTGGGCGGCGTGCTGTGCCGCTGCACCGGCTATCGCAAGATCGTGGAGGCGGTGCTGAGCGTCGCCGCGTCCGCGTCGCCGCCCGTTCTCGATACCGACGGCGGGATGGGGGCGAGGCTCGCCAAGGTCGACGGCGCGCCGAAGCTGACCGGCGCCGACGCCTATGGCGCGGACATCTGGCCGGCGGATGCGCTGGTGCTGCGCGCGTTGCGCTCGCCCCATGCCGCCGCGCGTTTCGCGATCGGCGATCTGGCGCCGCTCCATGCCCGGTTCCCCGGTCTGGTACGCGCGTTCACCGCCGCCGACATGGTCGGACCGAACGCCTTCGGGATCTATCCGGTCGGCAAGGACCAGCCGGTCCTCGCGGATGGCGAGGTGCGGTTCCGCGGCGAGGCGGTACTGGCCCTGGTCGGCGACGCGGCCACGATCGCCGCCATCCGCGACGAGGACGTGCCGATCGCCTGGACGCCGCTCGAGCCCGTGCTGGGCATCGCGGGCGGGACGGCGCGCGATGCGCGCGCGCTTCATGCACGACTGCTGGACAATGTGCTCGTGCGCGGCCGCGTGGCATGCGGCGATCCCGAGGCGGCGGAGGCCGGCGCGGCGGCCGTCGCCGCGGGCAGCTTCGAGACCAGCTTCGTCGAACACGCCTATATCGAGCCCGAGGCCGGCTGGGCGCGTCGCGTCGGCGACCGGATCGAGATCTTCGTCACCACCCAGACGCCCTACATGGATCGCGACGAGATCGCGCATGTCATGGGGCTGAAGCCGGCGCAGGTGCGGATCATCCCTTCGGCGGTAGGCGGCGGCTTCGGCGGCAAGCTCGACCTGTCGGTGCAGCCGCTGGTGGCGCTGGCGGCGTGGCATCTGGGCCGGCCCGTGCGCTGCGTCTACACGCGCCCGGAATCGATGGCCTCCACCACCAAGCGCCACCCGGCCGCGATCACGGCGCGCTTCGCCGCAGATGCGCAGGGTCGCCTGGTCAGCGCGATTTTCCATGGCGATTTCGACACCGGCGCCTATGCGTCCTGGGGACCCACGGTCGCCAACCGCGTGCCGGTGCATGCGACCGGTCCCTATGCGGTGCCGCATGTCCGCGCGACCACGCGCGCCATCCATACCAACGCGCCGCCCTCGGGCGCGTTCCGCGGCTTCGGCGTGCCGCAGGCCGCGGTGGCGCACGAGACGCTCATGGACGAACTGGCGGCGCGGCTTGGCATCGATCCGTTGGAGTTCCGGCATCGCAACGCGTTGCGTGTCGGCTCGAAGACCGCGACCGGCCAGGTGTTGGCGGCGAGCGCCGGCCTGCAGTCCTGCCTGGATGCGCTGCGGCCGCGCTGGCTGGCGATGCGCGGCGAGGCCGAGGCCTTCAACCGCGCCGCTTCCGGCGCGCTGCGCCGCGGCGTGGGCGTCGCCTGCATGTGGTACGGGATCGGCAACACCTCGATGTCGAATCCCGCGGAGATGGAGATCGGCGCCGCGCGCGACGGCAGCTTCACGCTGTTCTCGGGCGCGCTCGACATCGGCCAGGGCTCGAACACGATCATGACCCAGATCGCCGCCGAGGCCCTGGGCGTGGCGGCCTCGCGCATCCGGCTGGTCACCGGCGACACCGACCTGACGCTCGACGCGGGCAAGACCTCGGCCTCGCGGCAGACCTTCGTGTCCGGCAATGCCGTGCGGCTGGCCGCCGAGGATCTTCGCGCGCAACTGGTGCGCCTGGGCAATGTCGATCTCGCGACCCTCCCGGAAGTCAGGCCGGGCTTCGTCGCCATCGGGCGCGGGCGCTTCGATCCGCCGACGACCGGGCTCGACGCGGACGGGCAGGGCGTTCCCTACGCGACCTACGGCTTCGCCGCGCAGCTTGCCGCGATCGAGATCGACACCGCGCTCGGCACGGTCAAGGCGCTGCGCATCGTCGCCGCCCACGATGTCGGGCGCGCCGTCAATCCGCAGCAGGTCGAAGGCCAGATCCATGGCGGCATCGCCCAGGGGCTGGGCCTCGCGCTGATGGAGGAATACCTGCCCGGCCGCACCGAGAACCTGCACGACTATCTCATTCCCACGATCGGCGACGTGCCGCCGATCGAGACGCTGCTGATCGAGGATGCGGAGCCGCTCGGTCCCTACGGCGCCAAGGGCATCGGCGAGCCGGCGCTCATCCCGACCGCGCCGGCGATCCTCAACGCCATCCATCACGCGACGGGTGTGCGCATCCGCCGCGTGCCGGCGACGCCCGACCGCGTGCGCGCGGCGCTGGTGGCGGCGGGAGCGGCGTCGTGAGCGCGGAAGGGATCGTCGTCTGCGACGCCTGTCCGGTGCTGTGCCGCATCCGTCCCGGCAAGACGGGCGCTTGCGATCGCTACGGCAATGTCGATGGCAAGCTGGCGCGGCTCGCGCCGGCGGTGGTCCTCGAGCGGACGCTGGAGAAGGACGGCAAGCTGGTGCCCTTCGCCGGCGAGCGCTGGAACGGCGCCATGCTGCGCGACGGCGAGACCTTCGTCACGGGCATCGGCGCGGGCACCACCTATCCCGACTACAAGCCCGCGCCCTTCATCGTCTCGTCGCGGATCGACGGCGTCGACATGGTGACCGTCGTCACCGAGGGGATCTTCAGCTATTGCGGGCTGAAGGCCAAGATCGACACCGACCGCTATCTCGGGCCCGAACAGGCTGCGGTGCGCGTGAAGGGCGAGCAGATCGGCCACGTGACCACCGCCGAATACGGCTCGCAGATGCTGTCGCTCGGCGGCGTACGCCACCTGACCGGCGGCAGCAAGAAGGAGGGCGTCGTCACCTGCGATGCCATGCTCGATCTCTGCGCGCTCAAGCCCGTCGAGATGACGATCGACGGCGGCGCCACCGTCGTGGTGCAGGCCGGCAAGCCGCCGATCATCGACGGCAAGCACGAGGAGCGCATGCGCGTGGGCTGCGGCTCCGCGACGATCGGCATCTTCGCCAAGCAGTGGCACGGACATGCCGACGAGGTGATCGTCGTCGACGACCACATCACCGGCGTGCTCACCGAGCATCAGGCCGGACGCTTCCTCGACATGCGCCATGCGGGGATCCGCGTGCGCGGGCGGAAATCCACGCCGGGGCGCTATTTCCAGGTTGCCAATCCCGGGACCGGATGGGGCGGAACCGACGTCGTGGACCCGCTCGCGATCATCGAGAGCATCGATCCGAAGACCGCCTGGCCGGGATTGCGGCTGCTGATGGTGTCCACCACCGGCGAGCACGCCGCGTGGTTCGTCCTCGACGACCAACTGCGCCCGCGGCCGGCGCCGATGCCCGGTCCGATCGCCCAGGTCGTGGAGCGGATCGGCGAGAATTGCGAGCCAGCGCTGTGCAGCGTCGTGTTCATGGCCGGCGCCGGCGGCAGCCTGCGCGCCGGCGTCACCGAGAACCCGGTGCGTCTCACCCGCTCGGTGGGGCAGGAGATCACGCGCGTGACGTCCGGTGGCGCGCCGGTCTATGTCTGGCCCGGCGGCGGGATTACCTACATGGCCGACGTCGCGGCTATGCCCGCGGGCTCCTTCGGCTACGTGCCGACGCCCGCGCTGGTCGCGCCGCTCGAGTTCACCATGCCGCTCTCCGCATATCGGGCGATGGGCGGCCATGTCGGGCACGTGCGGCCGCTCTCCTCTTTGCGCGACGTGGACCGGCTGGAGACACGGCCCTGGCCGGCCACCAATCCTTGGCCACTGCGATGAGCGCGTGAGCGCCGTCGCCCGCCTTCTGCCCGACGGCCGACGGCTGCATCTGCAGCACGGGCCGATCGATCTGGTTATCGAGGCCTGGGGCGAGGCGTCCGAGGTCGCGTTGGCCTACGACCAGGCCTGCGCGGCGTTCGGGACGGTGCTGCCGGAGCTGTGCGCCGAGCTCGTCGGGTTGCGCGCGCCTGTCGGCACGGCGCCTTTCGCCGGCCCGGTCGCCGAGCGGATGCGGCGCGCCTGCCTGCCGCATGCCGCGCGCGGCTTCATCACGCCGATGGCCGCGGTCGCAGGCGCGGTGGCCGACCACGTGCTGGCACGGATGACCGCCGGGCGGCGGCTGGAGCGCGCCTATGTCAACGACGGCGGCGACATCGCCTTCCACCTGGAGCCAGGAGCGCGGCTCGCCTGCGGCCTTATCGTCGACGTATCGCACCCCGCGCTCGATGGCGGCTTCATGCTCGACCACGCGCTGCCGGCGCGCGGCATCGCCACATCCGGGCGTGCCACGAAAGGCGATGGCGGGCGCAGCTTCTCGCTGGGCATCGCCGACGCCGTGACCGTTCTTGCCGCAAGCGCGGCCGAGGCCGATGCCGCCGCGACGGTGATCGCCAACGCGGTCGATCTGCCCGGTCATCCCGCGATCCGCCGGGTGCCGGCCGCGACGCTCGATCCCGACAGCGATCTGGGTGGAATTCCGGTCACGACCGGGCTCGGGGAACTGGAGCCCGGCGAGATCCGCGCCGCCCTCGCGCGCGGCCACGCCGTCGCCGAGGATCTGCGGCGGACTGGACGCATCGTCGCTGCGGTGCTGGTATTGCGGGGCGCTTTCGCCACCGCCGGTCTGGATGCGGTCAAGCTCGCCGCGTGAGCGCAAGGGAGGGAAACGAGGCGCATGGACATCAACGGCATCGAGATCCGGAAATTCGCGACCTTCGTCGAGGAGGTCTTCCACGAAGGTCGCGAATTTCCGGATCTCGAT
>JBIKXN010000457.1:0-3308 GCA_044355765.1 Alphaproteobacteria bacterium | reverse complement strand
GGCGGCAAGGTGACGATGTTCTTCGCCATCGTGATGTTCGGGGAACCAGGCGCGGAGATCATCTATCCCAATCCCGGCTTCCCCATCTACGAGAGCGTCATCAAGTTCTCGGGCGCCACGCCCGTGCCGATGCCGCTCAAGGAGGACAAGGGCTTCGCCTTCGATGCCGACGAGGTCCTGTCGCTGATCACGCCGCAAACCCGTCTGCTGATCGTCAATTCACCCGCCAATCCGACCGGCGGCACCGTGCCGCGCGAGCAGTTCGACCGGCTGGTCGCGGGGCTGGAGCGGCACCCGCATGTCGCCGTGATGTCCGACGAGATC
The DNA here is from genome assembly GCA_044355765.1 of Alphaproteobacteria bacterium. Lineage (GTDB taxonomy): Bacteria > Pseudomonadota > Alphaproteobacteria > CACIAM-22H2 > CACIAM-22H2 > CAIOSQ01. The sequence continues at coordinate 2,984 of JBIKXN010000457.1, read as the reverse complement.
TATGGCCAGATGCTCTACGATGGCCGAGAGCACGTGTCGCTGCTGTCCTATCCGTCCCTGCGCGACCGTCTGATCCTGCTCGATGGCTGGTCGAAGACCTATGCGATGACCGGCTGGCGGCTTGGGTATTCGATCTGGCCCGCGGCGCTGTTCCCGCTGGCCGAGCGCCTCGCCATCAACTGCCATTCCTGCGTCAACGCGGCCGCGCAATTCGCCGGCCTCGCGGCGCTCGACGGACCGCAGGAGGCGGTGCATCGGATGGTGTCCGCCTTCGCCGAGCGCAGGAAGGTCATCGTCCGCGCCCTGAACCAGCTCCCTGGCGTCTCCTGCGTCGAGCCCGGGGGCGCCTTCTATGCGTTTCCCAACATTTCGGGCACCGGCCTCGGCAGCCGCGCCTTCCAGGACGCGATGCTCAACGAGGCCGGCGTCGCGGCTCTGTCCGGCACTGCGTTCGGCGCCTTCGGAGAGGGATATCTGCGCTTCTCCTACGCGAACTCGATCGAGAACATCGAGGAGGCCATGCGCCGGATCGGGCGCCTGCTGACCGAACGCCGCGATACGGCGCAGAAAAAAGCCTGAAAAATAGACAGCGGGACTAAATTAAGGGCAGATCCGGCCGCATCGCCCTCGCCGGCCGGATCGAGGACTTGGAGTCCGGCCGATTCATCCGGCCCCGCCGACTTGGCACGGCGTCTGCTAGACGGGGGTGCCGAGCGCGATGCTGGCCGACGATGCATGACGCATCGCCGCTCCACCCCGCGCGCAACTGGAACGATCAGGCGATGAAGAAGATCGAGGCCATCATCAAGCCCTTCAAGCTCGACGAGGTGAAGGACGCCCTTCACGAGGTGGGCCTCAAGGGCATCACGGTCGTCGAGGCCAAGGGTTTCGGTCGCCAGAAAGGGCATACCGAGCTCTATCGCGGCGCCGAATACGTCGTCGACTTCCTGCCGAAGGTGAAGATCGAGGTCGTCATCGAGGACGCGCTGGTCGAACGGGCCATAGAGGCCATCCAGAAGGCGGCGCACACCGGCCGCATCGGCGACGGCAAGATCTTCGTCACGAATGTCGAGGAGGCGATCCGGATCCGCACCGGCGAGCGCGGGACCGACGCCATCTGACGGAGCGGCCGGGGCTGTCCCGGCGCCCTACCAATCGTGGGTCGATAGCCGCCAGGTGACGGCATCCTGCCCCGCCAGCCAGTCACCCTCACCGAACGGTTCACCAGAGAGGACGGAAAAATGCCGAACGCCGACGTCAAGAAAGTGCTGCAGATGATCAAGGAGAAGGACATCAAGTATGTCGATCTCCGCTTCACCGATCCGCGCGGCAAGTGGCAGCACCTGGCCCACGCGGTCGAGACGATCAACGAGGACGTCTTCGAGGAAGGGCTGATGTTCGACGGTTCGTCGATCGCCGGCTGGAAGGCGATCAACGAGTCGGACATGGTCCTGATCCCCGACGCCAAGTCGGCTGTGATCGATCCGTTCGCGGCGCAGTCCTCGCTCATCCTGTTCTGCGACGTCTACGAGCCCGGCACCGGCCAGCCCTACAACCGTGACCCGCGCTCGATCGCCAAGAAGGCCGAGGCCTACCTGGCCTCCTCCGGCATCGGCGACACCGCCTATTTCGGTCCCGAGATCGAGTTCTTCGTGTTCGACGACGTCCGCTACAAGGTGTCGATGAACACGGTGATGCACACGATCGACAGCGAGGAAGGCCCCTACGTCACCGACAAGTCCTTCCCCGACGGCAACATGGGCCATCGCCCGCCGATCAAGGGCGGCTATTTCCCCGTGCCGCCGGTCGACAGCGCATCCGACCTGCGCGCCGAGATGCTGACGGTCATGAAGGACATGGGCCTCAAGATCGAGAAGCATCACCACGAGGTCGCGCCGTCGCAGCACGAGCTCGGCAACGTCTACTCGACGCTGGTCAAGGCGGCCGACGGCGTGCAGATCTACAAGTACGTCGTGCACAACGTCGCCCACCAGTACGGCAAGACCGCGACCTTCATGCCCAAGCCCATCAAGGGCGACAACGGCTCCGGCATGCATGTCCACCAGTCGATCTGGAAGGGCAGCAAGCCGCTCTTCGCCGGCAATGGCTATGCCGACCTGTCCGAGACGGCGCTCTACTACATCGGCGGCATCATCAAGCACGCGAAGGCGATCAACGCCTTCACCAACCCGCTGACTAACTCCTACAAGCGCCTGATCCCGGGCTTCGAGGCACCGGTGCTTCTCGCCTACTCGGCGCGCAACCGCTCGGCGTCCTGCCGCATCCCCTTCGTCGCCTCGCCGAAGGGCAAGCGCGTCGAGGTCCGTTTCCCCGATCCGGGTTCGAACCCGTATCTGGGCTTCGCGGCGATGATGATGGCCGGCCTCGACGGCATCCGGAACAAGATCCATCCCGGCGATCCGATGGACAAGAACCTCTATGACCTGCCGCCGGCCGAACTGAAGAAGGTTCCGCAGGTGTGTGGCTCGCTGCGCGAGGCGCTGGAGAACCTCGAGAAGGACCACAAGTTCCTGCTCGCGGGCGACGTCTTCACGCCCGACATGATCAGCGCCTACATGGAGCTGAAGTGGGAAGAGGTCTATAATTTCGAGCACACGCCGCACCCGATCGAGTACGCGATGTACTACTCGGTCTGACGCGGGCGCCGAAGGCGCGAGACGACGGGGCCGCGCGGCGACGCGCGGCCCCTTTTTCTTGCGCCCCTCCCCTACGCGCGAAGCGCGTGGGGGGAGCAGGTTAGCGCCGCGCGACCATGGAGCCGTGCCTTGCGATGAGCACCCATCCGGGCCGGTGCCGCGCTGCGGGGTTTCTGCCAGCGTGGGCCGAGTTTGATCGCGCGGTTCCCACCTCGATTGTCTCGCGGCACGGGCCGCCGCGGCGCGACGCGCCGCCGCCGTCGACTTCGCCGGTTACGGCGCCTGCCGGGGCGCGGCGCGTACGCGCTCGCGATGGAAGCTGTAGAG
>JBIKXN010000456.1:0-3313 GCA_044355765.1 Alphaproteobacteria bacterium | reverse complement strand
ATGGCAAGCAGCCACGACGGCCGTGCCATGCCGACGACCGGTCCCGGACGGGGATCAGCGGGCACGCGAGCGTCCGATCCGGAACACCGTGTTCAGCCTTTCAGCACGCGCAAAGAGCATGCAACCAAGGGAAACATGTCATCTATCCGTCCTTTGTTCAATTTTCGCAGCGATCGCAGCCACTTCCACACGCATTATCTTTCATCAATTGACGCAAGGGTGACTGCGTGTGTCTATTTTCTCCGTTATTCGGGGTTTATGAACCGATTATCGGAACAGTAACCGAACGGCCGCAATGTCTGCAAAGCAGGGGAGAGAGATGCCTCGACCGACTGTCGCCCTCCCGAGGAGCCAGGGCGAATCCGAATTCTCGCTGACCGCCAGTCGCGCGCTCCAGGTGCTTTCGACGTTCGATTCGAGCCGCTCGGAAATGGGCGTGAGCGAGATCGCGCGCACGCTCGGACTGTCGCGCACCGCCGTCCAGCGGCTGGTCCAGACGCTGGACATGCACCAGTTCCTCGAGCAGAATCCGCGCAACCGGAAGTACCGGATCGGCGTCCAGGCGTTCCGGATCGGCAACCTCTTCGCGCTCGGCCGGCAGCTCGAAGTTCTCGCGCGCCCTGACATGGAAGCTCTTGCCGCCAGGACGACGTTCACCGCCTATCTCTCGGTCCTGCGCCACGACACGATGGTCATGACCGCGGCCGTCGAGGGTGCCGGACCGATCCGATACTACGCACAGGTCGGCCAGCGCTTCCCGTTGCACAGCACTGCGACCGGCAAGGTGGCGCTGGCCCAGCTTCCGCCGGCGTCGGCGATGCTCCTGCTCGAGAAGTCGGGAATGCCGCCCGTCACGCCGAGCACCGTGACGGACCGAGATGTGCTTATGGCCGACCTCGCGGGAATCCGGGCGCGGGGCTATTCGGTCAACTGGGAGGAAAACGCGACCGGGGTCGCGGGGATCGCGGCTCCGATCCTCGATCAGGCGGGCGCGCTGCTTGCCGTCCTTTCGATCGCATTCGCGACAAGTCAGGTCGACAGACGGCAGACGGCGACACTCGGCGCGCAAGTCGCGCGCACGGCGACGGAAATCACCGCGCGTGCACGGGACAAGCCGCTGGCTGCGGCCGCATGAACCGCACCCTCGAGGATTCCGCGATGCCCGACGCCGCCGCGACCGCGCCCGCCACGAAGGCCGCCGAGACGCGCCCGGCCGGGGCGGACGATTCCGCATTCGCCGTCATCTTCTCGCTCAGCTTCTGCCACATGCTCAACGACATGATGCAGTCGATGGTGCCGGCGATCTATCCGATCCTCAAGGAATCCTACGCGCTCGACTACGCGCAGATCGGCCTGATCACGCTCGCCTTCCAGTGCACAGCCTCGATGCTGCAACCGATCGTCGGCTATACCACCGACCGCCGGCCGATGCCCTATTCGCTGGCCATCGGCATGGGGGTCACGCTCTGCGGACTCGTGATGATGTCGCAGGCGTCAAGCTACCCGTCGATCCTCGCGGCCGCCGCCCTGATCGGCGTCGGGTCGGCGGTCTTCCACCCCGAGGCATCGCGCGTCGCGCGCCTGGCGTCGGGGGGACGGCACGGCCTTGCCCAGTCCCTTTTCCAGGTCGGCGGCAACACCGGATCGGCGATCGGCCCCCTGCTGGCGGCTTTCATCATCGTGCCGCAGGGCCAGCGCAGCATCGTGTGGTTTTCGGCCGCCGCATTCATCGCGATGTCGATCCTTTTTGCCGTCGGCCGGTGGTACGCCGGGCGCCGTCGTGCCGTCGCCAGGCCGCGCGCCGGGAAGACGCTCCCGCGCCTTCCGCTGCCAAGGGATCGGGTGATCGTCGCGGTCGCTGTCCTCGTGGCGCTGCTGTTCTCGAAGACCTTCTACACGGCGAGCCTGACGTCCTTCTACACGTTCTACCTGATCAACAAGTTCGACGTATCGGTCCAGTTCGCCCAGATCGCCCTGTTCGCGTTCCTGACGTCGCTTGCGCTGGGCACGCTTGCCGGCGGCTGGTTCGGCGACAAGGTCGGACGAATACCGATCATCTGGATCTCGATCCTCGGCCCCCTGCCGTTCACGCTCGCGATGCCCTATGCCGGATTGTCGGTCACGCTTGTCCTGTCGCTCGTCGTGGGCCTGATGATGTCCTCGGCCTTCTCGGCGATCCTCGTCTACGCACAGGAACTGATGCCCGGCCGCGTCGGCATGGTCGCGGGCCTGTTTTTCGGCTTCTCGTTCGGCCTCGGCGGCCTTGGGGCAGCGGCGATCGGCCATATCGCCGACCTCACGAGCATCGAGACGGTCTATCTCATCTGCTCGTTCCTGCCCGCCATCGGACTGCTGACCGCATTCCTGCCGCGCCAGCCGTCGCGCACCGTGGCGGCATAGCGGCCGGGACCGGGACCGGGACCGAATCGGCAATATCAATAGTTGGGAGGCGCGCCGGCCGAGGGGCGCTTCGTGAAATTGTGGAGCTTGTCGAGCTCCTCGATCCGGGACACGGTCGCATCGAGATCGCGCACGAGCCCGTTCGCCAGCGAATAGACCCAGCCATGCACCGCAAGGGCCTGGCCGCGCGTCCACGCCTCGTGTACGAAGACGTCCGACGCGACGTTGCGCACCTGCCGGATGACGTTGAGTTCGCACAGCCGGTCCAGCATCGAACGCGCGTCGAGGATCGAATCGAGTTCCTCGCGATGCGTGTGGCGCAGTTCGCGGATCGGATGCAGCCAGTGATCGACGAGCCCGCGCCGCTGCCCGTCCACCGCCGCCTTCACGCCGCCGCAGCCGTAGTGGCCGCACACGATGATGTGCTTCACCTTCAGCACCTCGACGGCGTATTGCACGACGCTGAGCATGTTGAAGTCGGTGTGGACGACCAGGTTGGCGATGTTGCGGTGGACGAACAACTCGCCCGGCTCTACCCCGGTGACCTCCTCGGCGGGCACCCGGCTATCCGAGCATCCGATCCACAGAAACTCCGGCTTCTGGGTGCCCGAGGTGCGGGCAAAATAATCGGGCCGCAGGTTCATCTTGTCCTCCACCCATGCCTTGTTGTTTAGCAGCAGCCGCTTGTAGGTTTCCATCGGGGGTCTTGGTTTCAGGTTCAGGCCTTGGCGAGTTGTTTGCCGAAGAAGTTGTGATACTCGATCTGGATGCCCCGGTAGGCGGCGGCCGTCTCGAATTCCTTCACGGTCTCGTAGATGTCGCGGTCGACGTAGAGCGCCTTGGTGGCGTCAAAAATGGCCGTGGAATGATCCGGAATCTCCCGGAGGCGCCGCTTCAGTTCCGCCTTGTGGAT
>JBIKXN010000455.1:0-3316 GCA_044355765.1 Alphaproteobacteria bacterium | reverse complement strand
GTCGGGCAATGCGTCGGGCCATCATGGCGCGGGCAACCGGCGCGATTTCCTTTACCTGGCGGCCGGCGGATTCGGTGCCGTCGGCGTCGGCGCGACCCTGTGGCCGTTCATCCACTCGATGAACCCGGCCGCCGACGTCCTGGCGCTCGCCTCCACCGAGGTCGATCTCAAGCCGATCCAGCCTGGCCAGCGCATCACGGTGACGTGGCGCGGCAAGCCCGTCTTCGTCGACCATCGCACCGCCGACCAGATCAAGGCCGCGCGCGAGGTCCCGGTGACCGCGCTGCCCGATCCGCAGACCGACCAGAAGCGGGTCAAGTCGGGCAAGGAGCAGTGGCTGGTGGTCCTCGGGGTCTGCACGCATCTGGGATGCGTGCCGCTGGGGCAGAAGACCGGCGAATCCAAGGGCGAGTACGGTGGCTGGTTCTGCCCGTGCCACGGGTCGCACTACGACACGTCAGGGCGTATCCGGAAGGGACCGGCGCCGAAGAATCTCGAAGTGCCCGACTTCGCGTTCACCAACGACACGACAATCCGGATCGGTTGAGGCGACGGCCATGGCCAAGGACAGCGCGTTCTTCAGCAACCCGACGGTCAAGTGGATCGAGCACCGGTTGCCGATCTTCTCGTTCCTCGATCACAGCCTCGGGTCGCAGTATCCGACGCCGCGCAACCTGAACTACTTCTGGAACTTCGGTTCGCTTGCCGGTTTCATGCTGGTGGTCATGATCCTGTCCGGCGTGTTCCTGGCGATGAACTACACGCCGCATGTCGACCATGCCTTCAATTCCGTCGAACGCATCATGCGCGACGTGAACTATGGCTGGCTGATCCGCTACATCCACATGAACGGCGCCTCGATGTTCTTCATCGTGGTGTTCATCCACATCTTCCGCGGGCTGTATTTCGGATCTTACAAGCCGCCGCGCGAGATCCTCTGGTGGCTCGGCATCGTCATCCTGCTGCTGATGATGGCGACCGCGTTCATGGGCTATGTCCTGCCCTGGGGCCAGATGAGCTTCTGGGGCGCCACGGTCATCACCAACCTCTTCTCGGCGATCCCGCTCGTCGGCGACAAGATCGTGACGCTGCTCTGGGGCGGCTTCTCGGTCGACAACGCGACGCTCAACCGCTTCTTCGCGCTGCACTACCTGCTGCCGTTCGTGATCGCGGGCGTGGTTGTCCTGCATATCTGGGCGCTGCATGTGCACGGGTCCAACAACCCGCTGGGCATCGACACGCGGGGACCGCAGGACACGATCCCCTTCCATCCCTACTACACGATCAAGGACGCGTTCGGGCTCGCCGCGTTCATGATCTTCTTCGCGTTCTTCGTCTTCTTCGCGCCGAACTATCTCGGGCATCCCGACAACTACATTCCCGCGAACCCGATGGTGACGCCCGCGCATATCGTGCCAGAATGGTACTTCCTGCCCTTCTACGCGATCCTGCGCTCGGTCACTTTCAACATCCTGTTCATCGACGCCAAGCTCGGCGGCGTGCTCGCGATGTTCGGATCGATCCTGATCCTGTTCCTGCTGCCCTGGCTGGACACCAGCCGCGTGCGGTCGGGCCGGTTCCGTCCCGTCTTCAAGGTCTTCTTCTGGATCTTCGTCGTGGTCTGCTTCCTGCTGGGCTGGGTGGGTGGCCAGAGCGCCGATGCGAGCATCGCGGGCATCCCGCTGCTGCGAATCGGCCAGTTCTGCACCTTCTGGTATTTCGCCCACTTCCTCGTGATCCTGCCGCTGCTGGGATGGTTCGAGCGTCCCCGTCCGTTGCCGATCTCGATCAGCCAACCCGTGCTGGGCGGCGGACGCATCGCCGCAGGCGCGGCCGCCAAGCCGATGGAGAAGGCGTGATGGTCCGGATGCGCGAACTCGTTCTGGCCGGTGCGCTGGCGATCGGCCTCGCCGGAACCGCCGGCGCGGCGGAGGCCCCGAAGCCGCCGGCGCAGTCCTGGTCCTTCGAGGGGATCTTCGGCACCTTCGACCGTGCGGCGCTGCAGCGCGGCTATCAGGTCTACAAGGAGGTCTGCGCCGGGTGCCATGCGCTGAGCCAGATCCGCTACCGCGACCTGGGCGGCGGCACCGGCGCCGCGCACGAACCGCTGATCGGCCTCGGCTTCTCCGAAGCCGAAGTCAAGGCGATCGCCGCCGAATACACGGTGATGGATGGCCCCAACGACGACGGCGAGATGTTCGAGCGTCCGGCGCGTCCCGCCGACCGGCTGCGCAAGCCCTTCCCCAACGAGAAGGCCGCGCGCGCCGCGAACAACGGCGCCTATCCGCTCGACCTGTCGCTGATCGTCGACGCCCGGCATGACGGGGCGAACTATCTCTATGCGCTGCTGACGGGCTACGCCGACCCGCCGCCGGGCGTGCAGCTGGGCGAGGGGATGCATTACAACGCCTGGTTCGCCGGCAACCAGATCGCGATGGCCGCGCCGCTCTCCGACGACCGCGTCACCTATGCCGACGGCACCAAGGCCACCGTGTCGCAGATGGCCAGGGACGTGACGACGTTTCTCGCCTGGGCGTCCGAGCCGAACATGGAGGCTCGCAAGGCCCTCGGCGTGAAGGTGATCCTGTTCCTGATCATCCTCACCGGATTGCTCTACGCGGTGAAGCGCAAGGTCTGGTCGTCCATCCACTGAATCGTCGGCGCCGCCCGTCCTCCTGCGGAGACGGCGCGGCGTCCGCGCGGCGGGGGGGCATATGCGCATCGCCGTGGTCGGAGCCGGCGCGATCGGCGGCGCGATCGCCCACGCGTTGACGCGCGCCGGGGCCGACCCGGTGCTGGTCGCACGGGGCGCGAGCGCGGCGGCGATCGCGCGCGACGGTCTGCGCTTCGACGAGGCGGGACGCTCGGAAACCTCCCGGCCGCGTGTGGTCGAGGACCCGCGCGGGCTTCCCGCAATCGATGCCGTGATCGGCACGATGAAGGCGCAGGACTGGCCGGCGGCGCTGCCCCTGATCGCGCCGCTGCTGGGCAAGTCGACATTGCTGCTGCCGGCGATCAATGGAATTCCCTGGTGGTATTTCCAGGGCGAGGGCGGTCCGTTCGACGGTCGCCGCCTGACCAGCGTCGACCCGGATGGAGCGCTCGCCGACGCGATCGCGGCGGATCGGGTGGTGGGAACCGTCGTCTACATGGCGACGTCGCGTCCCGCGCCAGGCCATGTGGTCTCGACCCGCGCCCGTCGGCTCGTCCTCGGTCCGGCCGCAGCGCAGCCGCGCGCCGATTGGCGACCGCTGCTCGCCGCGCTGCGCGAAGCCGGGTTCGACGCCGAGGAGACGCCGGACATCCGCCGCGCGAC
>JBIKXN010000454.1:0-3327 GCA_044355765.1 Alphaproteobacteria bacterium | reverse complement strand
TTGCCCAGCCCCTTGCTCGCGGCGCAGACGATCGCCTTGCGGCCCTTCAATCCCAGATCCATGGCAGTCAGGCTCCTTTGGGGTTCAGTCGAAGAGTTCGCGTTCGCGCAGCACCGCGCGCGCGAAGGGCAGCGTGACGGGCCGCTTGGCGGCGAGCGCGGAACGGTCGAGCAGATCGACGAGCGGCGCCAGGACCTCGAAACTGCGCTCCACCCGCGCGACGATCCAGTTCAGGACCTCGACATCCGGAGGAAGTTGCCGGTCAGCGAACAGCTTGGCGAGAACCGCGGCGAGCATCGCGTCGTCGGGCGCCGTGACGGCCACCGCGGGCAGCGCGTTGAGACGCGAGCGCAGATCGGGCAGCGCGACGCCCCAGCGCGACGCCGGCTCGCGCCCCGTCAGCAGCAGCGCGCCGCCGGCCTGCTGCAGCAGGTTGTGGACATGGAGCAGCGCCCGCTCGCCGTCGGCGCCGCGCGCCGCCAGCCATAGCGGCGCGTCGTCCAGCAGAACGGCGCGCGTGCCGGCGGCGGCGAGCTCGTCCGGCTCGGCATCCGGCGCCAGCGCGAGCGCCCCGGCGCGGGCCGCCCAGATACGCGCCAGATGCGTCTTGCCGCATCCCGCCGGTCCGTGGATCACCAGACCCGGCGCGGGCCAGTCGGGCCAGCGGTCGATCCAGGCGAGCGCCTGCGCATTTGCGGACCCCACGACGAGATCCTCGCGGCGCGCCGATCCGGGCGGCGCGCCGAGCGCCAGCGGCAACTGGGCACCGATCATTCCGGATGGTCCGCGCTGGCGAGCCTTCGGCCCCATTGCCAGAGATAGGCGCCGCCCGAAAGCAGCGTCGTCGCGGCCGCGACATGGACCAGGACCCAGTCGAGGACCGGGGCCCCGATATCAAGCCCGAGCCGCGCCAGCACCGCGCCGACCAGCACGATCTGGACAGCGGTGTTGATCTTGCTGATCGCCAGCGGGTCGGAGCGGAAATCCCCGAGCATGAAATAGGCGACCATCGCGCCGCCGACGATCAGGACGTCGCGAAACACCACGAGCACGACCAGCCACGCCGGCAGATGGCCGAGCCATCCCAGCATCAGATAGGTCGATACGACCAACGCCTTGTCTGCCAGCGGATCGAGATAGGCGCCGAGCGCCGTGCGCGCGTCGAAGCTCTTGGCGATCCAGCCGTCCACCGCGTCGGTCACGCCGGCGGCGACGAACAGCCAGAAGCACAGGGCATAGGACCCGTCGAGCATCAGCATGATCGCGACCGGCACCGACAGCAGACGCGCCAGAGACAGGATGTTGGGGATGAAGACCACGATGCCGCCGCGCCCGGTTCCGCTGACGCCGCAGCGCGGCGCGTCCCCTCCCCGGCCCATTGCCATCAGGCGGGTTTCGGATAAGGTGCGCGGCCACGCTCGGCTCGATTGCCCGACCGTCACAGTTTCGCATGGGGACGCCATGAGCAGCAACGCCTCCGCGGGCGGCGGCGACCGCCCCGCGACCCAGACGCGCTATCGCGACGCCGGCGTGGACATCGACGCCGGCGAGGCCCTGGTCGAGGCGATCAAGCCGCTGACCCGCGCGACGCGTCGGCGCGGCGCCGATGCCGAGCTCGGGGGTTTCGGCGCGCTGTTCGACCTCAAGGCGGCCGGCTTCGTCGATCCGCTGCTGGTCGCGACGACCGACGGCGTCGGCACCAAGCTCAAGGTCGCAATCGAGAGCGGGCGCCACGACGACGTCGGCATCGACCTGGTCGCGATGTGCGTCAACGACCTCGTCGTCCAGGGGGCGGAGCCCCTTTTCTTCCTCGACTACTACGCCACCGGCCGTCTGTCTGTCGACGCCGGACGCGCGGTGATCGCCGGCATCGCGCGCGGCTGCAGCGAGGCCGGCTGCGCGCTGATCGGCGGCGAGACGGCCGAGATGCCGGGCATGTACGCCGACGGCGACTACGATCTGGCCGGCTTCGCGGTCGGCGCGGTCGAGCGCGGCGCGGTCGTCACCGGTCGCGGCGTGGCGCCCGGAGACGTCGTGCTCGGCGTCGCCGCGTCCGGCGTCCATTCCAACGGCTTCTCGCTGGTGCGCCGCGTCGTCGCGGCGTCGGGTCTGGGCTGGGACGCGCCGGCGCCATTCGATCCCGCCCACGGGCTTGCAGCTGCGCTGCTGACGCCTACGCGCATCTATGTCCGCGGCGCGCTGGCGCTGTGCCGCGCCGGCCTCGTCAAGGCGATGGCGCACATCACCGGCGGCGGTCTGGTCGAGAACGTGCCGCGCGTGATCCCCGACGCGGTGACAGTCGAGATCGACGCGACGACCTGGCCTCTGCCCCCGGTCTTCGACTGGCTGCGCCGCGCCGGCAACGTACCGCTCGACGAGATGACGCGGGTCTTCAACTGCGGCGTTGGCCTGGTCGTCATCGTCGCGGCGGCCGATGCCGAACGGGCCATCGCCGCGCTCGCCGCGACCGGCGACCGCGCGTGGCGCATCGGCGAGGTCCGCGCGCGCGGCGACGGCGAGCCGGGATGCGTGGTCGCAGGCACGGAGAGTTGGGCGCGCCCATGATCCGGCGGCGCACGGCGGTCCTGATCTCGGGCCGCGGCTCGAACATGCTGTCCTTGCTCGAGGCGGCGGCACGCGACGATTTCCCCGCGCGCATCGTCGCCGTCCTGTCGAACCGGCCGGACGCGCCCGGCCTTGCGCGCGCCGCCACGCAGGGCATTCCCGCCGAAGCCATCGACCACCGGGGTTTCGCCGACCGCGACGGCTTCGAGCGCGCTCTCGACGCGCGACTGCGCGCGCTCGACATCGACCTCGTCTGCCTCGCAGGGTTCATGCGACTGCTCACAGCCCGCTTCGTCGAGGCCTGGCGCGACCGCATGCTCAACATCCATCCGTCGCTGCTGCCGGCCTTTCCCGGCCTCGACACGCATGCGCGCGCCTTGGCCGCGGGCGTGCGCTTCGCCGGCTGCACGGTGCATGTCGTGCGCGCGGAGATGGACTCCGGCCCGATCGTCGCCCAGGCCTGCGTGCCGGTGCTGCCGGGCGACGACGCCGCGGCGCTCGGCGCGCGCGTCCTGGCGGCGGAGCATCTGCTCTATCCCCAGGCGCTGGCGCTCTTCGCGTCCGGGGCGGCGCGCGTCACGGACGAGACGATCGCCTACGGCGCCGACGTGCGATTTCCCGCCCAGCCGCTCCTCGCGCCGGCGACGGCCTGAACCCGGATCCGGATCACGCGGGCGGCGTGTCCGCGAGCGTCTCGAGGATGCCGCCCGCCGGCGGCAGCCCCAGGACATGGCGCCGGTGCCAGAGCGCGAAGAACAGCAG
>JBIKXN010000452.1:0-3329 GCA_044355765.1 Alphaproteobacteria bacterium | reverse complement strand
CGCCCGCCTGAGACTGCGCCACACCGATCGAGGACGGGCTGAGCGCCGCGGGCGGCGGCGGCTCGGCCGGCGCGGGCGCCAGCGCCCAACCCGGCAACGGCGCCGCGCCCGGCGTGGCCGGTGCCGTCGCCGCGACGCCCAGACCGGCGGCGACGCCCGCATCGTCGACCGGACCCAGCCGCAGCGCCTTGGGACCGCCCCAGGGCAGGTCGACCTCGCGCACGCCGGGCTTGCCGCGCAATGCGGCGTCGAGCAGAGCGTGCCATGTCGCCTCGCCCTGGTCCGCCTCGCCCTGGCCCGCCTCGCCCTGGTCCGCCGCGTCCTCGGCGGCAGCCTCGGGATCGGGCAACGCGCGCTCGGCCCAGCCGCAGACATAGAGCCGGTCGCGCGGCCGCGTGGTGGCGACGTAGAGCAGCCGCCTGTACTCCTCCATCCGCGCCTGGCGCGCGGCCTGGCGCGCGGCGGCGCTGAGCGCCGTGTCGTTGGCGCTGCCGCCAGGCAGGATCAGGACCGGCGCGGCGGCGCCATGCGGCGCCTCGGGCCAGAACAGCTTGGGATCGTGGCGTCCGGCCGGCGGCGACAGCGTGTCGGGCAGGAAGACGATCGGCGCCTCCAGCCCCTTGGCGGCATGGACGGTCATCACGCGCACCTCGTCGCGCCCCTGCTCCATGTCGCGCTTGACCTCGGCGCCGCCGCGGTCGAACCAGTGCAGGAAACCCTGCAGCGAGGGCACGTGCTCGCGCTCGAAGGCCAGCGCCAGGGCGAGGAACTCGTCGAGCGGATCATTGGCCTCGGCACCCAGCCGGGCGAGGACGCGCGCGCGACCGCCATCGGCGCCGAGCACGCGGGCGAAGAACTCGAAGGGCGGCACGCGCTCGGCCAGCGCCAGCCAGCGTGCGAGATCCGCCGCCGCCGCCGACCAGCGCGGGTCCTCGCCGGCGCGCGCGCGCAGCGTCGCCCACAGCGACCCCTCGCGCCGCGGACAGAGCCGGATCAGGTCGTCGTCGCCCAGTCCGCAGAGCGGGCTCTTGAGGAGACAGGCGAGCGCGTAGTCGTCGCGCGGCAGCAGCGCGAACTCGCCCAGCGACAGCAGGTCCTGGACCGCCATATGCGCAGCGAGGACCAGCCGGTCCGCACCGGCGACCGGCACGCCGCAGGCCTTGAGCGCGCGCACCATCTCGACGAAGAAGCCGTTGCGCCGCCGCACCAGGATCAGCACGTCGCCCGCGCGGATGGCCCGCCCCCCCGGCGCCAGCGCCTCGCCGCAATCGAGCCAGCCGCGGACCATGCCGGCGATGCGCTCGGCCAGCACGGCGCGCGGCGCGGTCTCGGCGACGTAGTCGAGCGGCGCGTCCCAGGCGGTCTCGGCACCGGCGTCGGGCGGCTCGACCAGCGGCCAGAGTTCGAACAGGCCGATGTCGCCGGTGCGGATGGCGGCGTGGCGCGTCGGCTCGGCGGCGACGCCTGCCCGCGCGGCCGCATGCGCGAACAGCCGGTCGACGACGTCGAGCACGGCGGGCGTCGAGCGGAAGGAATAGGCGAGCTCGACCGCGGAGAAACGCCGGCCGGCCGCGGCGACGCGCGCGGCGAAGCCGGCCCGCGCGCGGCCGAAGGCCTCGCGATCGGCGCCCTGGAAGCTGAAGATCGACTGCTTCTCGTCGCCGACCGCGAACAGCGTGCGCGGCCGGTCGCCGGCAGCGCCTTCGCCGGCGAAGAATTCCTCGGTCAGCAATTCGACGAGGCGCCACTGCTCCTCGCTGGTGTCCTGCGCCTCGTCGACCAGGATGTGGTCGATACCGCCATCGAGGCGGTAGCGCACCCAGGCGGCGTCCTCGTCCTCCAGCAGCGCCAGCGCGCGGAAGATCAGATCGTCGTAGTCGAGCAGCGCGCGCGCGCGCTTGGCCGCCTCGTAATGCGCCACCAGCCGCGTGCCCAGGCGCGTCACGGCCGCCGAGACGCGGAACTGGCGCAGCTTCAGCTGGCCCTGCACGAAGCCGAGGCAACGTTCCGCCTCGGCCTGCAGCGCCGGCAGCAGCGTGGGCGAGGCCTTCTGCACGTCCTTGGTCGCGAGTTGCTTGCGGACGTAGCCCTCCTTGGTCAGGAAGACGCGCAGCCAGGGCTCGAGCGCGGCGCGCGGCTCGGGCGCCGCCAGACACTCGGCGAGCGCGCGCGCACGGTTCTGGTCGGTGACCTTGCCGCGCGCGAGGCTATCCGCCGCTTCGCGCATCGTCGCGAGCGGCATGGCGGCGACGAAAGCGGCCTCCAGCGCGTCCTCGCGCATCGCCGGATCGACCTCGAGGCTGGCGGCCAGCGCCGCGATCGCGCGTTCGGGATCGCCGCCATGCGCGGCGAGCAGCCGCCGCAGCCGGCGACGATCGCCGGCCAGCGTCGTCAGCAGCGTGTCGATGCCCGCCGCGTCGGCGCGCAGCACCAGATCCTCGAGCGCGTCGCGCGCCAGCGCATCCTCCGCGGTCCCGGCCAGCAGCCGGTCGCGCGCGCCGGCCAGCAGGGCGGCGGTCTCGATGTCGTCGGCGACCGCGAAATCGACGCCGATCCGCGCTTCGGCCGGAAAGCGGCGCAGCAGCGATTCGCAGAAGGAATGGATGGTCTGCACGCGCATGCCGCCCGGCGCGTCCAGCGTCAGCGCGAAGAGCTGGCGCGCGCGCGCCAGCAGCGCCGGGTCGGCGGCCGCCGCGGGCCCGGCGAGATCGGCGAGCTCGGCTGCCAGCGCCGCATCGGCGCAGGCCGTCCAGCCGCCCAGGCGCTGCGACAGGCGCCCGCGCATTTCCGCCGCCGCGGCCTTGGTGAAGGTGAGGCACAGGATCGTGTGCGGCTGCGCGCCGGCCAGCAGCAGCCGCGCGACGCGGTCGACCAGCACGCGCGTCTTGCCCGAGCCGGCATTGGCCGACACCCAGGCCGAGCCCGCGGGATCGGCGGCCTCGCGCTGCGCGCGTTTCGCCTGTTCGAGGGGCGACACGTGGTCCGTCATGTCACGCCTCCGCGCCGCCGTCGGCGGCGGCCCATTCGGCCACCCGCGCCAGACGGTCGTAGTCGCCATGCTCGGCGACGAAGCGCACCCGCGGTCGCGCCAGATAGGGCTGCGCTTGATCGGCATAGCGCGCGACCAGACGCTCGAGGCCGGCCAGCGCCTCGCTCGCCAACTGAGCGGGCTGCTTGCCCTTGGGCAGGATGCGGCGCTCCGCGCCGGCGTCGATGCCGCCGGACAGGCGCAGATAGAGCAGCTCGCCCGGCTCGGCCTTCGCGACGCCCACGAACCCGCCGGCCCGGGCGATCGCCGCCTCAAGCGGCAGCTGCGGCGAGAACCCGGC
>JBIKXN010000453.1:0-3329 GCA_044355765.1 Alphaproteobacteria bacterium | reverse complement strand
ATCGCATACGATGCGCGTCGGCGTCGGCCTGCTGGTGACGCTGGCGAGGATCGTCAGCGCCGGCGGCAGATCCGCGCCCATCGAGGTCGTATAGCGCATGTCCGAGAGCATGCCGCCGCCGGCCTGGATCTCGGTCACGCCCGGCTGGTGCATCGTGTACTTGATGGTGCCGGTCCCGCCGCAGCTGACGATCCCGCAGGGCAGGCCGGCGACGGCGCAGTCGCGCGCGCTGGCGACGAGCGCGGCGATGGCGGTCCTGACGGTGCTTTCCTTCTCGGCGGGATCGGCGATGGCGACGGCCTGCGCCTCCCAGCCCATCACGCCCGCGAAAGCGAGGCCGTCCGTCGCGGCGATGCGGCGGGCGAGGGCGACCACCGGCGCGCCGGGCAGAACGCCTGCACGATGCATCCCGATATCGACCTCGATCAGTACCCTCAGGCGGACGCCCGCCGCGACCGCGGCCGCGCCCAGGGCCGCGACATTGCCCGCGTCGTCGACCGCCACCATCGGGTCGGCAGAGCGGCGCAGATGGGCGAGCCGCGCGATCTTGCGCGGCGTGACGATCTGGTTGGCGATCAGGATGTCGCGGATGCCGGCCGCGGCCGCGACCTCGGCCTCGCCCAGCTTGGCGCAGGTGATCCCGATGGCGCCCGCGGCGATCGCCTTGTGCGAGATGGCGGGCACCTTGATGCCCTTGAAATGGGGACGCCACGCGACGCCCGCGGCGCGGCAGGCGCCGGCGATCCAGGCGATGTTGGCGTCCATGATGTCGAGATCGACCAGCAGTGCAGGCGTGTCGAGTTCTGAGATCGGTCGTCCGACGCTGGAGACTGGCATCCCTGATGTCCTCTGGCGGGTCGTGGAACGCGAGCGTCATTCCTACGATGGACGCCACGCCGCGTCCATGTCCCGCGAAGCGGTTGGATCAGGCGAAGAGCCCGAGCATCGCGCCGCCTGGGGCGTTCGCGTTGACGCCGCCGCCGCCCGACACGGCCTGCATGTCGCTGAGCGCCAGGAAACGCTGGACGAAGCGCTTGGTGAATTCGGTCGGCTGCGCGGCCGTCTGCGCCGACGTCTCCGGCGGGGCCTGGGTCAGCCGGCGACGCGCCTCGAAAAGCAGCGACTCGGAGCGCGCGCGGCTGGTCGTCAGCCGCGCGTTCGCGGCATCGGCGATCGTCGCGGCTTCGACCAGCAGGGCGCGCGCACCGCCGTCGCCGGTCGGATTTCCGGGCAGCTGTGCCGCCGCCGCGGTCAGCTTCGCCGTTATGGTCTGGCGGAACGCAGTCTCCGGCTCGATCGTCATCGATCCCGTGGCGCTCTTGAGCGTCACGACGATGGCCTTCTGTGCCGCGTTGAGCAGATTGGTGGTTCCGACCCCCGCGCGGGAGACCGCCCCGGCGACCTCGTTCTGCAGGCTGCGCACGCGATCGTCGAGCTTGCCGCGCGCGTCGAGCGTGTTCGCGACCAGGGTGAAGACCGTGCGGTCGGTGCGCAGATCGTCGCGTGCCCGGGTGATCGCCGGTATCAGCGTGCTGTTGATGCTGGCGCGCAGCGCCTGGGCCGCGGCGACCGTGTCCACCTGCGCCTCCTGCAGCGGGCCGTCGAGCTTGCTCGCGAGCCCGAGCCCGCCCGCGCCCAGCTCGCGTCCGGTGCGTAAGGCATAGGCGACGCGCTGGTCGCCGAGCAGGTCGTCGCGTCCGTCCGACGGCGTGGCGATCATGGTCGAGATCGTGGCGCGCAGCGTTTGCATCTGCGCCGTCAGGTCGCTGCGGTCGGCGCCTTCGGCGCGCGCGATCGACGCGTCGGCGATGCCGCGCAGTTCGACCAGCTTTGCGGCGATGTCGCGCATGCGCGTGTCGGAGTCGGAGATGCTGTCGCGGCCGCGCTGGATCGCGGCGGTGTCGATCTGCGCCAGGAAGTCGGGAATCGAGTCGATCTTCGTCTGGTTGGCGGCGCGATCGGCGATCACGGCGTCGCGCACGGTCCCCAGAGTGGGGCCACCGCGCGAGATCGCCGCCGCTACGGCGCCCAGGTTGGTGGCATCGCCTGCATCGGTGGCGGCGGCGAAAGCGGAGGCGGCGGTGTCGATCTCTGCGAGGAAGCCGCTCAGGTCCTGGCGCCGCAGCGTGACCGTCTTGCCGCCGGTGTCGAGCGTCGCCGTCAGGTCCCCGGACAGGGATCCGTCGAGCAGGTTGAAGCTCTGGCCTTCGAACCGGTAGTCGGCGCCGTCCTGGATCTCCGTGCGGATGGTGGCGACGGCCGCGGCGAACTGGTCCTTGTAGGAGGCGAAATTATCCGCGTTCGCGGGATTGGCGGCGTCGCGGCGCAGGGTCGACAGGCGGTTCAGGCCGTCGGCGATGCGGCCGATCGCGGCCGAGGCGGCAAGGCCCACGCCCTCCATCCTGGCGAGTTCGGGAACCGCCGTCGCGTGCACCGCGACCGTCGCGGCATTCGCTCCGGAGGGATCCTGGAGCGCCGCCATGCCGTCGTAGCGCGCGATCGCGGCGCGGATGCGTCCGGCGAAATCGGCGGTCTGCGCGGTGGCGGCGACGGCGGCGCGGCGCGCGGCATCGAGCGCGGTGACGTCGGCCTGCGCGTTGGTGCGCAAGGTGGCGGCTCCGGCGCCTGCCGCGTCCTTGGTCCTGAACTGGGAGATGTCGAGGCGGTTCTTGATCAGCTCGGCCTGGGTCTCGACCGGCTGGATCGCGATCTGCTCCGGTAGTCCGAGGGCGGTGGTCACGACCTTGCGCAGGACGATGTCGCCGAGGATCTCGTAGACATTCGTGACCTTGCCGATGTTCTTGGCGAAGTAACGCGCCTCGCGCAGCGACGGCGCGTCCTTGGAGATCGTGAGCTCGTACTGGGCCGACACGTAGCGGTCCACCAGCTTGTCGATCGTCCCAGATTTCTTCAGCGTCTCGAGGCCCGTCCGGAACATCTGCAGATCGCCCGCGATCTCGCGGTAGCGCCGATCCTTGAGGATGTTCGCGATCGACGTCGGCTTCGACAGGTCCGACATCATGACGCCCTTGATGCGGCCGATCGAGTTGAGCTCGCTCTCGAGCCCGTAGCCGGTCAGGACGAAACTCATCAGGCGGCGGTTCTTGAACAGGTCGTCGGTGGTCTTGACGTTGGCGACCTGCTCCTTGAACGCCTTCACGTCCCGCTCGACCGCGGCCGAGGAGCGGAACTTGGTGATCGCGGTCTTCGGGTCGGAGCGCTCCAGCGACTGGTAGAGCGCGAGGGAATAGGTCATCGCAGGTCTCCGCCCGTCAGGATCGCAGGCCTCGCTTAACGGGTCCTTAACGCACGAAGACGGCGATACGCCG
>JBIKXN010000451.1:0-3331 GCA_044355765.1 Alphaproteobacteria bacterium | reverse complement strand
CGAGGTCGACGTGCCGGCCCGGCGCCTGCATCTCGACGTCAGCGACGCCGAACTGGCGAAGCGCAAGGCCGAATGGAAGGCGCCGGCGCCGCATAGCGACCGCGGCTACTACAAGCTCTACACCGACCATGTCCTGCAGGCCGACAAGGGCGCCGATCTGGACTTCCTGGTCGGCAAATCGGGCGCCCACGTGACGCGCGAGAGCCACTGACGCGGGGCGCGCCGGCGGTCCATCGGGGGCTGCCGGTGCGCCCAGGCGTTCCGGAGGATCCGCGCCGCGTCTGCGGTGCGGTCAGACGCCCGCGCCCTACAGATGGCGCGCGGCGCGCAAGGAGCAGCATATGACCGAACACGCCGCGCCGTTGCGCAAGGAGATCGAGGAACTGGCGGTCTCGCAGATCGCCGAGGTCTTCTATGCCGGCCGCGATCACCCGCGCCTGCTGCCTTTCTGGTTCGGAGAGGGCGACACGCCGACGCCCGACTTCATCAAGCGCGCGGGCATCGAGGCGATCCAGTCCGACCGAACCTTCTATGTCGACGATCGCGGCATCCCGCAGCTGCGCGAGGCGATCGCGCGCTACGCGACCCGGCTGCACGGGCGGCCCTGCGCCGTGGACCGCGTCCAGGTCACGCCGTCGGGAATGGCGGCGGTCACCATGGCCATGCAGGCGATCGCCGGGCCGGGCGACGAGATCCTCTACATCGCGCCGGTCTGGCCCAACATCGTCGAGACCGTGCGCATCGGCGGCGCCACCCCGCGTTCGGTGGCCCTCGACCCGACGCCGGACGGCGGCTGGCGCCTCGACCTGCAAAGACTGTTCGACGCCTGCGGTCCGCGCACGCGGGGGATATTCATTGCCTCGCCCGGAAATCCGACCGGCTGGACGATGTCCACCGAGGAATGGCGCG
Source organism: Alphaproteobacteria bacterium (assembly GCA_044355765.1). Lineage (GTDB taxonomy): Bacteria > Pseudomonadota > Alphaproteobacteria > CACIAM-22H2 > CACIAM-22H2 > CAIOSQ01. The sequence continues at coordinate 2,422 of JBIKXN010000451.1, read as the reverse complement.
CCGCGCTGGAATTCTGCCGGAAGCGGCGGATCTGGCTGGTCGTCGACGCCGTCTACGAGAGGCTGACCTACGACACGGATCGCGCGCCGTCGCCGCTGGACCTCGCTGGTCCAGAGGACCCGGTCATCTCCATCAATTCCTTCTCCAAGTCATGGGCGATGACCGGATGGCGGCTGGGCTGGGCGATAGCGCCGGCCTGGGTCAATCTCCAGCTGCGCAAGCTCAACCAGTACAACGCCTCGGGCGCGGCGAGCTTCGTGCAATGGGCTGGCGTCGCCGCCCTCGAGCAGGGCGAGCCCTTCATCGCCGATCTGCGTGCGCGGCTCCATCGGGCGCGCGACCTGGTCATCCAGGGCTTGGCGCGCTTCCCGCGGGTTCATGTGGCGCCGCCGGCCGGCGCGTTCTACGCCTTCATGCGCGTCGACGGCCTGGGCAACGGCCTCGCCTTCGCCAAGGAACTGGTCGCACGCACCGGCGTCGGGCTCGCGCCCGGCACCGCGTTCGGTCCCGAGGGCGAGGGATATCTGCGCTTCTGCTACGCCTCGAGCGAGCAGCGGCTGTCCGAAGCGCTGTCGCGCATGGAGCCGATGCTGAAATGACGGCGCTGATCGGCCTCGACTGGGGCACGACCAACGCGCGCGCCATCCGCTTCGATCGCGGCGGCGCCGTCGCCGAACTGCGCGAGCGGCCGCTGGGCATCCTGCGCGTGCCGGACGGCGATTTCGCCGGCGCGTTGGCGGCGTTGACCGGCGACTGGCGCGCGGCGACCCCGGGCGTGCCGGTGCTGATGTGCGGGATGATCGGCAGCCGTCAGGGATGGCGCGAGGCCAGCTACGCCAGGCTGCCCGCCGACGCCCAGGCGCTCGCCGCGGCGCTGCTGGCACTGCCGGAGCATGGCGCGTGGATCGTGCCCGGCGTCGCCGGCGACAGCCTCGCCGGCGCGCCCGACGTCATCCGCGGCGAGGAGACCCAGGCGCTGGGCGCGCTGGACGTGCTCGGCCGCGGGAACGCCTGCTTGTGCATGCCCGGATCGCACTCGAAATGGGTCGAGATGCGCGACGGGCGGCTGGTCCGCTTCGCGACCTTCATGACCGGCGAGGCCTTTGCGGCCCTCGGCGGCCATACGATCCTGGCGCGCATGATCGAACAGGGGCCGCACGACGAAGCGGCCTTCTCGGCCGGGCTCGCCCGCGCGGCGGCGCCCGGCGGACTTCTCCACCATCTCTTCACCGTCCGCACCGACGGGCTGTTCGGTCGACTCGCGCCTGCCGCTGGCGGATCCTTCCTTTCGGGTTTGCTGCTTGGCCACGAGATGCGGGACGCGGCGGCGGCGTTCCCGGGGACCGATGTGGTGCTGGTCGGCAGCGAGGCGCTCGCCGCACCTTACCGCACCGCGCTCGCTGCTGCCGGGCGCGTGGCGCGTATCGTTCCCGGAGACAAGGCCGTGGCGGCCGGTCTCTGGCGGCTCGCCGAGGCGGCGCGGCTGGTTTCCTGATCGAGCGCGCCGACCGGAGGGCGCAGACCATGCATGTCCTCATCCTCGATACCGCTCAGGCGCGCGACATCGACCTGGAGGCTGCGGTGCTCGGTCCCGGCTTCACCGTCGAGGCGATCGAGGGGCGCGATCCCGCCCGCGTCGACGACGCGGTCTGGGCGCGGGCGGACGCGGTCCTGTCCTGGCTGATGCCGATCGGCCCCGCCGAAGTCGCGCGGCTCGCGCGCTGCCGGATCCTGGTCAAGTTCGGCGTCGGCTACGACATATTCGACATCGAAGCGGCGGGGCGCGCCGGGATCCCGGTCTGCAACGTGCCGGATTACGGCACGGGCGAGGTTGCCGACCATGCTATGGCGATGATGCTGTCGCTGCGTCGCGGGCTGCCCAGTTTCCAGCGCCTGCTGGCGGGCGATCCGGCCGTGGGCTGGCAATGGTCGGCAGGGCCGTTGATGCGCCGCGTGGCGACCGACCGGCTCGGCATCGTCGGCATCGGCCGGATCGGCGAGGCGGTCGCGCGGCGCGCGCTCGGCTTCGGCATGCGGATCGGCTGGTACGATCCCTATGTGGCCGCCGGACGGGATCTGCCCGGGCAGCGCATGGACCGGCTGGAAGACCTGCTCGCGGCCAGCGATATCGTGTCCGTGCATTGCCCGCTGACGGCCGAGACGCGCGGCATGATCGGTCGACGCGCCCTGGCCGCGATCAGGCCAGGCGCGATCCTCGTCAATACCGCTCGCGGCGCGGTCGTGGATCTGGGCGCGGTCCACGACGCGTTGCGCTCCGGCCATCTGGGCGGCGCCGCGATCGACGTCTTTCCGGAGGAGCCGCCGGACCCGGCGCTGCCCCTGGTGGCGGCTTTCCGCGAGCAGCCCGCCTGGGCCGCCGGACGCATCGTGCTGTCGCCGCATGCGGCATTCTTCAGCCCCG
>JBIKXN010000450.1:0-3332 GCA_044355765.1 Alphaproteobacteria bacterium | reverse complement strand
ACTACGCCTTCCATCTCATCGTCTCGGATCCGACCGAGCAGGTCCTGGGCCAGGAACTGCCGGCGCTCATCCGCGACGGCTACACATCGTTCAAGATCTACACGACCTACGACGCGCTCAAGCTCGCCGATCGCCAGGTCCTCGACGTCATGGCCCTCGCGCGGCGCGAGGGCGCGATGATGATGGTCCATGCCGAGAACCACGACATCATCGCCTGGCTTTCCGAGCGCCTGGTCCAGGCCGGCCGCAAGCAACCCTCGTCCCATGCCATCGCCCATCACCCGATCGCGGAGCGCGAGGCGACGCATCGGGTCATCGCGCTCGCCGAGTTGCTCGACGTGCCGGTGCTGTTCGTCCACGTCTCCGCGAAGGAGGCCATCGACCAGATCCGCGACGCCCAGGCGCGCGGCCTCAAGATCTACGGCGAGACCTGCCCGCAATACCTCTTCCTGACCGCCGACATGATGGACGCGCCGGGCGACGAGGGCGCGAAATGCATGTGCTCGCCGCCGCCGCGCGACAAGGCCAACCAGGAATTCGTGTGGCAGGGACTGCGTGGCGGCGTTTTCGAGGTCTTCTCCTCGGATCACGCCCCGTATCGCTTCGAGGGGCCGAACGGCAAGAAGGCGGGCATGGCGGCGGGCGGATTCAAGAAGGTGCCCAACGGGATACCCGGCCTCGAGATCCGGCTGCCCTCGCTGTTCTCCGCCGGCGTGCTCAACGACATCATCTCGATCAACCAGTTCGTCGCGCTGACCGCGACGAACCACGCCAAGATGTACGGCCTCTACCCGCGCAAGGGGACGATTGCCATCGGCTCCGACGCCGATATCTGCATCTGGGACACCACGATCGAACGCACCATCACCCAGTCCGAACTGCACGACGCGATGGACTACACGCCCTACGAAGGCATGAAGATGCGCGGCTGGCCCGTCGTGGTCCTGTCGCGCGGGGACGTGGTTTCCGAGAACGGGCAACCCGTCGGCCGTCTGGGACGCGGTCAGTTCCTGCGCTGCGACAAGCCCGAGCCTGCGCGGCCGCGCGGCCGCTGGCCGTTCAACATCGAGACACAGGCGATCCTGGGTTGACGCCGATGACCGTACCTGTCGCCGCTCCTCGCCTGCTCGCCGTCGGCGCCGCGCAACTTGGCCCGATCGCCCGCGCCGAAAGCCGCGCCTCTTGCGTCGCGCGCATGCTTGCCCTGCTCGAACGCGCCCATGCGCGCGGCTGCCGGCTGGTCGTTTTTCCCGAACTGGCGCTGACCAGCTTCTTCCCGCGCTGGCTGATCGAGGACGAACGCGAACTCGACGCGTTCTACGAGACGCGGATGCCGAACCCGGACGTGCAACCGCTCTTCGACGCGGCGCGCAGATTCGGGATCGGCTTCTATCTCGGCTATGCCGAACTCGCCGTCGAGGACGGGCGCAAGCGCCGCTACAACACCTCGATCCTGGTCGACGACCAGGGCCGCATCGTCGGCAAGTACCGCAAGATCCATCTGCCGGGACATCGCGAGCTCGAGCCGGAACGCCTCTTCCAGCATCTGGAAAAGCGCTATTTCGAACCGGGCGATCTCGGCTGGCCGGTCTGGCGCACGATGGGCGGCCTGATGGGCATGTGCATCTGCAACGACCGGCGCTGGCCCGAGACATTCCGGGTGATGGGGCTGCAAGGCGTCGAGGTCGTCATGCTCGGCTACAACACGCCGGCCTATAATTCCTGGGCGGCGGCGCATTCCGCGCCCGAGCCCGAGCATCTGCGCCAGTTCCACAACCATCTGGTCCTCCAGGCCGGCGCCTACCAGAACTCGACCTGGGTGGTGGCGACGGCCAAGGCCGGCATGGAGGAAGGCTGCGCGCTGATCGGCGGCACCTGCATCGTGGCGCCGACCGGCGAGATCGTGGCGCGCGCGCAGGGCGTGGGCGACGAGCTGGTGACCTACGACTGCGACCTGTCGCTCTGCACCTATGGCAAGGAGACCACCTTCGCCTTCGCGAAGCATCGGCGCATCGAGCATTACGGCACGATCGCGACGCAGACCGGCGTGATCGAGCCGCCATGACCGAGTCTACCGTCGCCGGCCACGCGCTCGGCCTCGTCGGCCTCGGCACGATGGGCGCGAATTTCGCGCGCAACCTCGCCGGACACGGTGCCCGGCTGGTGCTTTTCGACGCCGACGCCGCCCGCGCCGCCGCGCTCGCCGGCGAACTCGGCGGCGGCGCGGTGGCGGCAACGTCGCTCGATGCCGCGCTGCGCGCCTTGCCGCGACCGCGCAACCTCTTCCTGCTGGTGCCCGCCGGCGCCGCGGTGGACGCCACGCTGGATGCGCTGCTGCCGTCGCTCGACGCAGGCGACGCGGTGATCGACGGCGGCAACTCCTTCTGGCGGGACACCGAATGTCGGGTCGAGCGGCTGGCCGCGCGCGGGATCGCCTTCCTCGGTTTCGGCGTCTCCGGCGGCGCGGAGGGCGCGCGCACCGGACCCGCGATCATGGCCGGCGGCGACGCCGCGGCCGTGGCTCGCGTGGCCCCGCTGTTCCGGGCCGTCGCGGCCCGCCATGCCGACACGCCATGCTTCGTCCATTGCGGCGGCGGCGGTGCCGGACATTTCGTCAAGATGGTCCATAACGGCATCGAATACGCCGCGATGCAGACGCTCGCCGAAGCCTATGTCCTGCTGCGCGACCATCGCGGCCTAGGTGCCGCAGAAATCGAAGCCGTGTTCCGCGGCTGGCGCGACGGTCCGTGCGGCTCATTCCTGCTGGACTGCGCGGTGCGCGCATTGGCGGCGCGCGAGAATGGACGCCCGCTGATCGATGCGATCGCGGACACCGCCAGCCAGAAGGGCACGGGATCCTGGGCCGCGAGCGCCGCGCTCGAATTCGGCGTGCCGGCCCCGACCTTGGCCGAGGCCGTCTTCGCGCGCACGCTCTCGGCGCTGGGGGCCGAGCGTCGCGCCGCGTCCGCCGACGCGACCGGCGCGGTGTCCATCGGCACCGCAGCGGCCGCACCCGACGACATCGTCGAGGCGATACTGGGCGCATCGATCGCGATCCACGCCCAGGGCCTCGCCCTGATCGCCGCGGCGGCGCGCGAGCGCGGCTGGGCCGCGGATCTGTCGGCGATCGCATCCGCCTGGCGCGCCGGCTGCATCATCCGGTCCAGCCTGATGGAGCGCATCGCGGCGGAACTGACCGCGGCGCCGCCGCCGGCGAATCTGACCCGGCACCCGGCCTTCGCCCGCAGCCTCGCGGCGAGCGAACCGGGCTGGCGTCGCCTGGTCGCCGCCGCCGCGACTCGCGGCACGCCCATACCCTGCCTCGCCTCGGC
>JBIKXN010000449.1:0-3345 GCA_044355765.1 Alphaproteobacteria bacterium | reverse complement strand
CAGAAGGACGAGCGACCGCCACGACGCGCCGGCGGCTATACTAGAAACGGACGCGCATTGCCAAGCCTCGCGACCCGCCCCTGCCATGCGCATAGCCCTCTTCCAGCCCGACATTCCGCAGAACACCGGCGCGATCCTTCGCCTGGGCGCCTGTCTGGGCGTCGGGGTCGACGTGATCGAGCCCTGCGGCTTCGTCTGGAGCGACCGGCATCTGCGCCGCTCGGGCATGGACTATCTCGACCTCGCGAGCGTCGTACGCCATGCGTCCTGGGACGCCTTCCTGGCCGCGCGCGGCGGCACGCAGGGGCGGTTGCTGCTGCTGACCACCGCCCCCGCGGCGGTACCGCTCTGGGGGTTCCGCTTCGCGCCCGCGGACACATTGCTGCTCGGGCGCGAATCGACCGGGGTCACCGACGCGGTGCGCGCCGCGTCCGACGTCGCGCTCAGGATCCCGATGCGCGCTGGCGCGCGCTCGCTCAACGTCGCGCTGGCAGCGGCGCTGGCGATAGGCGAAGCTTTGCGCCAGACCGACCTCCTGCCTGGATCAGAACCGTGAACGACCCTGCCCCCGAAGATCGCCGCGCCCAGGCGCGCAGCTGGTTCGAATCCCTGCGCGACCGGATCTGCGCGGAATTCGAACGCATCGAGGACGCGCTCGCGTCCGGGCCCCATGCCGGTCTCGCCCCCGGCCGCTTCGCGCGCAAGCCCTGGGAGCGCGATGGGGGCGGCGGCGGCGTGATGTCGACCATGCATGGCCGGGTGTTCGAGAAGGTCGGCGTCAACGTGTCGACGGTCTGGGGCGAGTTCAGCCCGGAATTCCGCAAGCAGATCCCGGGCGCGGCCGAGGATCCGCGGTTCTGGGCCTCGGGCATCAGCCTGGTCGCCCATCTGCGCTCGCCGCTGGTGCCGGCCGTGCACATGAACACGCGCCACATCGTCACCACCCGCGGCTGGTTCGGCGGCGGCGCCGACCTGAACCCGACGACGGCGCCGGTCGCCGAGGACACCGCGCATTTCCACGCGGCGCTGCGCCATGCCTGCGACCGCCACGGCCCCGATTACTATGCGCGCTTCAGCAAATGGTGCGACGAGTATTTCTTCATTCCGCATCGCGGCGAACCGCGCGGCGTGGGCGGGATCTTCTACGACACGCTGGACACCGGGTCCTGGCAGGCGGATTTCGCCTTCACCCGCGACGTCGGCCTCGCCTTTCTCGATGCCTACGCCCCGATCGTGCGCCGGCGCATGCACCTGCCCTGGACCGACGAGGATCGCGCGACCCAGCTCGTGCGGCGCGGGCGCTACGCCGAGTTCAACCTGGTCTACGACCGCGGCACCAAGTTCGGTCTGATGACCGGCGGCAACACCGAGGCGATCCTCATGAGCCTGCCGCCGGTCGCGACCTGGCCGTGACCTCGCGCAGCCGCGCGAGGCAGGCCGCGCGGCCAGGCAGGAAATCGGCGGCGATCCACCACGCCTCGACCTCGGCGAGCAGGCTGCCGACCTGTGGTCCCGGCGCCACGCCCAGCCCCAGGACATCGGCGCCGCCGACCGGAAACTCCGGCTGGCGCCAGGCCGCGACCTCCGCGAGCGTGTCGGCGAGCGCGGCCGCGGGCATCATGCCGCGCGCGGCGGCGACCAGCGCGCGGTCCGTCACCGCCTCGACGCCGTCGCGGTAGAGCGCGGCGCGCGTCGCGTCGCGGTCGGCCAAGGCCGTGGCGCCGGCGGCGGCGACCAGCCGGTCGCGTTCCGCGCGCGACAGCCGCAGACGTTCGGCGAGCGCGGCGGCGACGGCGGCGTCCGGCAGGAGGCTCGCCAGACGGCGCCACGGATCGCGCGTCGCGGCCGGTTCGAGCGCGCGCAGCGCCGCCAGCGCGTCGACGGCCATCGGCCCGCGGGCCAGTTGGGCGAACAGCCCGTCCTCTGCCATCGCCGCGACGCTCGGCACTGGATCGGCCGCGGCCAGCAGCTTCACGAGCTCGGCGCGCACGCGCTCGCCCGACAGCAGCGCCAGCCCCCCGGCGCCCGCGCGGCATGCCGCGCGCGCCGCGACATCCGGTGCGCCGCGGCCGTAATGCGCGTGGAAACGCCAGAAGCGCAGGATGCGCAGCCGATCCTCGGCGATCCGCGCCGCAGGGTCGCCGACGAAGCGCACCCGGCCAGCGCGCAGATCCCCGAGCCCGCCGAAATAGTCGTGGACGACGCCGTCGGCGCCGGCCGACATCGCGTTGATCGTGAAGTCCCGGCGCGCGGCATCCGCGCGCCAGTCGTCGGTGAAGGCGACGCGCGCGTGCCGGCCGTCGGTCTCGACGTCGCGGCGCAGCGTCGTCACCTCGAAGCGCCGCGCGCCCGCGAGTGCCGTCACCGTCCCATGCGCGATGCCGGTCGGCAGGCCGCGCAGCCCGGCCGCCGCAAGCTTGCGCAGCACCGCATCGGGCGGGTCCGGCGTGGCGACGTCGATGTCGACGACCGCGCGGCCGATCAGCGCGTCGCGCACGCAGCCGCCCACGAAACGCACCTCGACCCCATCGGCACCGAGCGCGGCGAGCACGCGCCGGGTTTCGCTCTCGCCGAGCCAGTCCGGATCGGGCAGCCGGATCGGCGGCGCGGCGGTCATCGCGCCGGCGGCGGATCGACATGGCCGGGGACGATCCGGCCGTCGATGACGCGCGGCGCGACATAGGTGCCGTCGGCGTCGCCCAGGCTGCGCGTCAGGCCGAGCGTGACGGCGACGACCGCCACCAGCGCGATCCCGGCCGCGCCGAGCCACAGCCAGGGCGCGCCGCCCGGCGAGGTCGCCGGCGCGGACTGGCCATCCGCGGCATCGGCCCCATCCCCGGCCCCGCGGCGGCGCCAGGCCAGCCAGAACGCATAGGCGAGCGTCGGCGCGAAAAGAGGCAGCAGGAATTCGAGCAGCAGGCGGATCATGACTGGCCGAGCAGCACGTCGGAAAGGTTCACCAGCATCCCCGCCGTCGCTCCCCAGATGAAATAGGATCCGTAGGGGATCGCCCAGAATTCGCGCCGCGCGCCGTCGACGTCGCGGGCGCGGCGCTCGCGGTTGCGCGGATCGATCAGGAAGTCGAGCGGCACCGCGAAGATCTCGTCGACCTCGAAGGGATCCGGCCGGAGGTCGACCGGCGGCGTCACAAGCCCGACCACCGGCGTGACCTCGTAGCCGGTGCGGATCAGATATGTGTCGAGCCGGCCGAGCACCTCGACGCGCTCGGGCCCCAGGCCGATCTCCTCGCGCGCCTCGCGCAACGCGCAGGCCTCTGCGTCGGCGTCTCCGATTTCGAGACGCCCGCCGGGGAAGCTGATCTGCCCGGCATGCGCCTGCAGATGC
>JBIKXN010000448.1:0-3348 GCA_044355765.1 Alphaproteobacteria bacterium | reverse complement strand
CGTATCCGCGGCCTGCTGTACCAGCAGGGCTACACCATCAAGGGCGTGCAGAAACTCCTGCGCGACCCTGGGCGCCAGGAACCCGAACCCGCGATGTCCAGCCCAATCGCGGAGCCCGGCCCGGTCGCGGACCCGCCGAGCGACGAGCAGCAGGTGGCGGCCGATAGCGGCCCCGGGGACGGCGCCGCGCGGGAGGCGATCGCCAGGGTGATCGCCGAGCTCGAGGCGATCCGCGCCGAATTGCTGCTCCTCAAGGCGGGCAGGCGTTGAAGCGCGCCGGGCGCTTACGTATAGTCCGCGCCCTCGCCGATAAGGCGGACGATCCGGTCGGAGCGTAGCGCAGCCTGGTAGCGCATCAGTCTGGGGGACTGGGGGTCGTGGGTTCAAATCCCGCCGCTCCGACCAACTCGTCTTCGCCGGCCGTGGCGGCAACCGCCGCGGCGGGGCTCACGCGGCGGACGCCTGATCGAGGACCATCTCCAGCGCCCGTCGCGCGGCCGCGTCGCGGACCGCGCCGCGATCGCCTGCGAACACCTCGGCGCAATCCAATGTCTGGCGTCCCGCCCTCGCGCAGGCGAGGTGCACCAGGCCGACCGGCTTCTGATCGGTACCGCCACCGGGCCCCGCGATCCCTGTCACCGCGACCGCGATCGTCGCGCCGGACCGCGCCAGCGCGGCTTCGGCCATCGCGATCGCCGTCTGCGCGCTGACCGCGCCGTGGCGCGCGAGCGTCTCTCCGGGCACGCCGAGCATCTGCTGCTTGGCGAGGTTCGAATAGACGACGTAGCCGCGCTCGAAAACCGCCGACGAGCCGGCGATCGCGGTAAGCGCGGCCGCGATCATGCCGCCGGTGCATGATTCGGCCGTGGCCAGCTTCAGCCCCCGCGCGCCGCAGCTGGCCAGTACCGAGGCCGCGAGGCCATCGAGGTCAGAAGCCATGGCCGCCATCCCCGATCGACAGCACCCGGCACAGCAGCCAAGCGGCGATGCCCGCCTGGACGCCGGCGACGGCGTCGTCGAGCATGACGCCCAGGCCGCCGCCAATGTTGCGGTCGCACCAGTTCGCCGGAAACGGCTTGAAGATGTCCGCGGCGCGGAACGCCAGGAAACCGATCGCGTAGGCGATCGGGTCGAGCGGCAGCAGGGCCAGGACGAACAACTGCGCCGCGATCTCGTCGATCACCACGAAGCCGGGATCCTTGACGCCCGTGCGCCGGACGATCCGCGACGATGCCCAGACGCCGACCGCGAAGCAGAGCGCCGCGGCCGCGGCGACCAGCAGCGGTCCGCCCAGCGAAGCCAGGAGCCAGGCCGGCGGCAGAGCCACGATCGATCCGAATGTCCCGCTGGCGTAAGGCGCGCAGCCGACGCCCAAACCTGTCGCCGCGAGCATGTCGGGGTCGCGCAGCCTCAACCCCTCCGGCAGGCGACCCCGCCGCGCGAAAGTCCCAGGCTTCATGCAGCCAATCTCGCGATTCGATCGCACATCGTCGCCGGGATCGTAGGCCAAGTCGCCCAGAAGGGCGATCCCAGCCTGGGAGCCCTGGGTTGGAGAGGCGCGGCGAAGCCGTTGCCCCAGCACCGCTCACGGGTTATACGATCAAAGATTAGACAGGTGGCGAAGTGATTAAGTTATGAGCATTTCGATCGGCCCGATCCGCCTCGAAAGCCCGGTGATCCTGGCGCCGCTGTCGGGGATCAGCGACCTGCCGTTCCGCCGGCTCGTCAAGCGCTGGGGGGCGGGCATGGTCGTCTCCGAGATGATCGCCAGCCAGGCGATGATCCGCGAGACCCGCCAGTCGCTTCTGATGGCGAAGGGCGAGCCGGAGCAGTTCCCGATGGCGGTCCAGCTCGCGGGGTGCGAGCCGGCGGTGATGGCCGAGGCCGCGCGACTGAACGAGGATCGCGGGGCGACGCTGATCGACATAAACTTCGGCTGCCCTGTGAAGAAGGTGGTCAACGGCCACGCCGGTTCGTCGCTGATGCGCGACGAAGCGCTGGCCGGCCGCATCCTCGAGGCGACGTCCCGCGCGGTGCGCATTCCGGTGACGCTCAAGATGCGCATGGGTTGGGACCACCAGAGCCTGAACGCGCCGCGCCTCGCGCGGATCGCCGAGGCGTGCGGGATCCGGATGGTGACGATCCATGGCCGCACGCGCTGTCAGTTCTACGAGGGAACGGCCGATTGGGCCTTCGTGCGGCAGGTCAAGCAGGCGGTCTCGATCCCGGTGGTCGTCAACGGGGACATCGTCTCGCTCGATGGCGCGCGCGCGGCGCTCGACGCGTCCGGCGCCGACGGCGTGATGATCGGGCGCGGGGCATGCGGCCGCCCGTGGTTCCCCTCGCAGGTCGCGGCCTTCCTCGCCACCGGCGAAAGGCGCCCCGACCCCGACGCCGCCTGCCAGCGCGACACGCTGCTCGAGCATTTCGACGCGATGCTGTCGCATTACGGCGTCGACACCGGCGTGCGCATGGCGCGCAAGCATATCGGCTGGTACGCCCGCGGCTTTCCAGGTGCCGCGGAGTTCCGCGCCCGGGCGATGACGCTGTGCGAGCCGTCCGCCATCAGGGCGGCGATCGTCGCGGCGTGGTCGCCGGTCGTGGATCGCCAGGCGGCGTGAAGCTCCGGCGGATGGCCAGCGCGACGGAACGCGGTCGACGGTCGCCGCTGGACGCAAGCGCGGTCCTCGGCGCCTTGCCGGTCGCGGTTGTCGTGGTCGACCCGGAGGACCGCATCGTGCTGGTGAACGGCGCGGCGGAGCAGTTCTTCGACTCCTCGAGCGCCGTCCTGGTCGGCGCTGCGCTCCGCGCGCATGTCGCCGCGGACAGCCCGGCCTTTGCGCTGCTGCGGCAGGCGCGCCAGGACGCGGGCTCGGTCTCGGAGGAAGGCATCTCGCTCGAGGGACCGCGCCTGGGCACGCGGCTGGTGACGCTGACCGCCGCGCCTCTGCACGACGAGCCCGGCAGCGTCGCGATCGCGCTGCACGAGCGCTCGATCGCGCGCAAGATCGACCACCAGCTCGTCCATCGCAACGCCGCGCGCTCAGTGACGGCGATGGCCGCGATGCTGGCGCACGAGGTCAAGAATCCCCTGTCCGGCATCCGCGGCGCGGCCCAGTTGCTCGAGCAGTCGGCGGCGGCCGAGGACCGCGAGCTCACGCGCCTCATCACCGAGGAGACCGACCGGATCTGCGCGCTCGTCGACAGGATGGAGGTGTTCTCGGACAGCCGTCCGCCGCAGCGCGCGGCGGTCAACATCCACCAGGTGCTGGAGCATGTCCGGCGGATCGCGCAGAACGGCTTCGCGCGCCATGTGCGATTCGTCGAGATCTACGACCCGTCGCTGCC
>JBIKXN010000079.1:0-11188 GCA_044355765.1 Alphaproteobacteria bacterium | reverse complement strand
TCGCCGCGCGCGTCGACCGCTGGATCCTCGGCGAGTTCGCCGCCGCGGTCGCCGCGGTCGATGCGGCGCTGGCGGGCTTCCGCTTCAACGAGGCCGCTGGCGCGGCCTACCAGTTCGTGTGGGGAACTTTCTGCGACTGGTATCTGGAATTCGCCAAGCCGGTGCTCGGCGGCGCGGACGAGGGCGCGCGCGCCGAGACGCGCGCGGTTTGCGGCTACGTCCTGCGCGGCGTGCTTCAGCTGCTGCATCCGGTGATGCCCTTCGTCACCGAGGAACTTTGGGACAAGCTGGGCCACGGCGCGGACGGCATGCTGATCCTGTCGCCCTGGCCCGACACGTCCGCGCTGCCGCGCGACGCCGAGGCGAAGGCGGAGCTCGACTGGGTCGTGGGCGCGATCACCGAACTGCGCGTCCTGCGCGCCGAGATGAACGTGCCGGTGGCGGCGCGGCTGTCCGTGAACCTGCGCGACGCCACGCCCGAGATCGCGCGGACCGTCGAGCGCCATCGCGGATCGCTGACCACGCTGGCGCGACTCGAGGCGATCGCCATCGATGCGCCTGCGACGCCGGGGGCGGCCCAGATCGTCCTGCCCGGCGCGACATTCGCCGTGCCGCTGGCCGGCATCGTCGACGCGGCTGCCGAGCTGGCGCGCCTGGGCAAGGAGATCGACCGCCAGCGTGCCGCCCTCGAGAAGATCGACCGCAAGCTGGCGAACGCCGATTTCCTCGCCAAGGCCGATCCGGTGGTGGTCGACGAACAGCGCGAGCGCCGGGACGAGGGCGCCGCGGCGGTGGCGCGGCTCGAGGGCGCGATGGCGCGGTTGCGGGCGCTGTAAGGCCGGGACCTCGGTTGCGCCGCGCTCGTCCGCGTCCGCGCGGATCCGGCCGCGATGTGCGGCCTGGCCGGTCGAAGACCCCGCCGGGAGGCGCGTGAGCGCCGTCACCGGCGGGGTTCCCCCTCCCGCGCCGCGTCGCAAGACACGGCACGGGTCCCCCGGGGGATCCTGCGGGACGCTGGCGCGCCCGCTCGACCCGATCGATCGATGATAGCCGAGCGGTGCGGGGCGGCAATCCGTGTTGTCCGGCACGGTCCGCGCATCTGGCATCGCGCCGACGCATGGCGCGGCGCCGATATGTCCGGCCTTCGGATCCAGACGGACATTAAACCGAATTCATGCGGCGGAAACGGCCGCGCAACCCCGACGCGCGCAATCTCCAACCCATGCGGTGGATTTGACCGCCGCGTCATCGGAGATCGCATCATGTCGCTTCGCAAACTCGCCGTCCTCCCCGCCGCGCTGGTCGCCCTCGGCCTGCTGGTCGGCACGCCGTCGGTGTCCTTCGCGCAGGGCGCGCCGCAGAAGCCGGCGGCGACCAAGAAGACCGCCCCGACCGACAAGAAGGCCAAGAAGAAGCCGGCGAAGAAGAAGGCCGCCGAGCTCGCCGCGTCGCGTAGCGTCGGCTGACTCCCGCGCCAGGCCTTCGCGCCTGCGCATTCCAGGGCCCGCGGCGGAAACGCCGCGGGCCTTCGCCGTTATAGGGGGGGGACCCGCGGGTCAGTCGCCGTCGCGGCGTATCGCCACGACGGTCAGGACGGCGAGCAGAAATCCCCCGATCACGACCGCATAGACCAGGCCTGGCGTTCCGGCATCGACCAGCATGCCGAAGATGGGCGGCGCGAGCGTGCCGCCCAGATCGAGTCCGGAATACACGAAGCCGTAGACGCGGCCCGACGCGCCGCGCGGCGTCGCATGCCGGACGATCGCGTCGCGCGAGGGGCCGGTGGCGCCGACGCAGAAACCGGCGAGCGCCATCAGCACGGGCAGGCCATAGACGGCGGGCACCGGCTGCAGCGTCGCCAGCGCGATCGATACCGCGGCCAGGACAAGCCCGAGCGCCGCGATGCGGTGATGGTCCGGGCTGCGGTCGGCGAGAACGGCTCCGGCCACGATGCCCACGGCGCCTCCGACCAGGAACAGCGTCAGGCTCTGCGCGGCCTGTGTGTCGTCCAGGCCGAACATCGCCATCGTCGCCGGCACCGAGAAGGATTGCAGCCCCACCTGCGCGGTCGACAACAGGAAGAAATAGGCGAAGCACATCAGCACCGGGCGCGAGAGCAGCGGCGAGGGCTGCCCGTCCGGGGCCGGGTCGCGCCGCGCCGGCCCGGCGGCCGGGTTCGCCTCGATCCAGGCGCGGTTGACATGCAGCAGCAGCGCGGCGCACAGGCCCGCCGCGCCCATCAGCGCCACCGCCTCGCGCCACCCGAACGCCTTGGCGAGCGCGACCCCGATCACCGGCGCCAGCACCCAGCCTATGTTTCCGGCCAGGCCGTGGGCGCCATAGGCGCGGCCGAGCCGCGACTGGTCGACGCGCGCGTTGATGACGGCGAAATCCGCGGGGTGGAACACCGCGTTGCCCGCGCCGGCGAGCGCGGCGAGCGGCACCAGCGCCCAATAGCCCGGAGCGAGCGCGACGCAGAAAGTGGCGCCGGCGAGCAGCGCCATGCCTGCGACCAGGACGCGGCGCGGCCCGATGCGGTCGACCAGGTGCCCGGCGGCGAACTGGGCGAAGCCGGACACCGCGAAGAAGACGCCCATCAGCGCGCCGAGTTCGGCATAGCCGACGCCGAACTCGTCCTTCATCGCGGGAAAGAGCGGCGGCAGCGCCAGCTGGAAGAAATGGCTGAGGCCATGCGCGCCGGAGACGGCGCCGATCACCCGTGCATCGTGGCGGACCGTGTTCGCGACCTGGGTCATGCGCGGCAAGGCTAGCAGCGCGCGCGCGGATCGGCCAGAATCCTGCCCCGCATCGCATCACCGCGCGGAGGACCACGCATGGCGCGCATAGCCGTCGCGACGTTCGAGCACGAGACCAACACCTTCGCCCCGTCGCCGGCGACCTTCGCCGATTTCGCGGCCGGTGGCGGCTGGCCGCCCTTCTGCACCGGCGACGAGGTGCTGACGCGTGTCGCCGGAACCAATATCCCGCTCGCGGGTTTCGTCGACGAGATCCGCCAACTGGGCCATGACGCGGTGCCGCTGGTGTTCGCCAACGCCACCCCGTCCGCCCATGTCACCGACGACGCCTTCGAGCGCATCATGGGCGAGATGTCGCGGCTGCTCGCCGCCGCCGGACCGGTCGATGCGGTCTATCTCGACCTCCACGGCGCGATGGTCACGCAGACGCATGAGGACGGGGAGGGCGAGTGCCTGCGCCGTGTGCGCGCGCAGGTCGGCGCGCGCATCCCGATCGCGGTCAGCCTGGACCTGCACGCGAATGTCAGCGACGCGATGGTGGCCGTGGCTGACTGCATGGTCGCCTTCCGGACCTATCCGCATGTCGACATGGCCGAGACCGGGCAGCGGACCGCCCGATTGCTCGACGCGATGCTGCGGCGGGGCGAGCGACCGGCGCGCGCGCTGCGCCGTCTGGGCTTCCTGATTCCGCTCACCGCGCAATGCACGCTGGTCGAGCCAGCGGCCGGCATCCAGCGCAGCCTCGCCGAGGCCGAGACGCGCGGGAATGCCTGGCTTTCCTTCGCCACCGGTTTTCCGGCCGCGGATGTCGGATGCTGCGCGCCGAGCATCTTCGGCTATGGCTTCGACGCGGCGGCGCTGCACCGCGAAGTCGCGACGCTCGCCCGCCAAGCGGAAGAGGCGGAGCGCGATTTCCGCAGCGATTTCCTCGCGCCCGACGCGGCGGTGGAGCAGGCGATGGCGATCGCCGGGCGGGCGCGCCGCCCCGTCGTCCTCGCGGACACGCAGGACAATCCTGGCGCCGGCGGCAACGGCGACACCACCGGACTGCTCTCCGCCTTGCTCGCCCATGACGCTCAGCGCGCCCTGGTCGGGCTGCTGATCGATCCCGCGGCGGCGACGCAGGCGCATCGCGCGGGCGTCGGCGCCACGCAGCGTTTCTCGCTCGGCGCCAAGTCGGGCCTGCCGGGACACGCGCCGGTCGAGGCGGGTTTCACGGTCGAGGCGCTGTCCGACGGCGCCTTCGTCTGCACCGGTCCGTTCTATGGCGGTTCTCGGATGACGCTGGGGCCGATGGCGGCGCTGCGGCGCGGCGGCGTCACCGTCGTCGTCGCCAGCCGCAAGGTGCAGGCGGCGGACCAGGAGATGTTCCGCCATCTCGGGCTGGAGCCGGCGCGCTTCGGCATCGTCGCGCTCAAGAGTTCGGTCCATTTCCGCGCGCATTTCCAGCCGATCGCCGAATGCGTGCTGGTGGTGGCGGCACCCGGCCCGATGGCGGCCGACCCGGCCGCGCTGGCCTGGCGGCGGTTGCCGGCCGGGATCAGGCTGGGGCCGCTCGGACCGGCGTTTCGCGCCGCTGGCGGGGGCGCCCTCTAGGGCAGTCCGGCCGAACGGAGCCGGAGCGGGCCCCCTTGCGGCGCGAAATGTGAACCGGCATGGCCACCGAGCCGGGCAGGCCGGCATGGATGGCCGCAGCTTTGTCGGGGGCCGTCGGCGTCGGGTCGTGGGGGCGGCTGGGAGCGGGCGATGCCGGTGCGCGCAGCCGCGCACGCAACTCTGCCGGCCTGTACCACCGAAGAGCGGTCCCCTCCGCCGGCCGCTCGCGCGGCCGTCAATTCCCGCACGCGCTTCGCGCGCAGGGGACGAAACGCCTGGACGCGCGCCAGATCCGCTTCAGGTCAGTTCGCACCAGACCGGCGTGTGGTCGGAGGCCTTTTCCAGCCCGCGCGGACCGCGGTCGATTCCGGCGCCGACAAGCCGGTCGGCGGCGGCCGGCGACAGCAGCAGATGGTCGATGCGTATGCCCTCGTTGCGCTGCCAGCGACCGGCCTGATAGTCCCAGAAGCTGTACTGGTGCGGGCGCGGATCGATGGCGCGGAAGGCGTCGGTGTAGCCGCTCCAGATCAGGCGGCGATACGACTCTCGGCTGGCAGGCTGCCAGAGCGCGTCGTCCGTCCAGTCGGCGGGGTCATAAACGTCGTCCGCGGTCGGGATGATGTTGTAGTCGCCGCCCAGCACGACCTGCCGCTCGCCGGCGAGCAGCGTCGCGGCATGGACCTCCAGACGCCGCAGCCAGTCGAGCTTGGCGGCGTATTTCTCGGTGCCGATCGGATTGCCGTTGGGCGCGTAGATCGAGGCCACGGTCAGGTCGGCGACGCGCGCCTCGAGATAGCGCGCCGATCCGTCGTCGGGTTCGCCGGGCAGGCGCTCGCAGAGGATTTCGATCGGCTGGCGCGCGAGGATGGCGACGCCGTTGTAGGATTTCTGGCCGTTGACCGCGCAGCGATAGCCAGCCGCCTCGATCTCCAGGCGCGGAAACTCCTCGGTCCGGCATTTCAGTTCCTGCAGCAGCAGGATGTCGGGGCGGGTCTCGCCGAGGAAGGCGAGGACATGCGCCAGCCGGGCCTTGACCGAATTGACGTTCCAGGTGGCGATCTTCATCGCCGCTGACGGCGCCGGCCGCTCAGGTCGAAAACGAATTGCCGCAGCCGCATGCGCTCTTGGCCTGGGGATTGCGGATCGCGAACGAGGATCCGATCATGTCCTCGACATAGTCGATAACCGACCCGCGCAGCAGGTCGAGCGACACATCGTCGACAAGAACCCGCGCGCCGTCGCGCTCGATCAGCATGTCGGCGTCGGTGCGGTCCTCGTCGAAGGTGAAGCCGTACTGGAAACCCGAACAGCCGCCGCCCGAGACCGAGATGCGCAGCATGCGGCCCTTGTACTCTTCCTGGGACAGGACCCAGGCGATTCGGCGCGCGGCCGTGTCGGTGATGTCGATCGCGGTCGGCGCCTGCTGGACTTGGTCGAGGGCTTCCATGGCATGTCTCTCCGGCGGGAAGGCGACACCTGAATATGGCGACGGCGGGCCGGATCGCAAGCTTCTGGCGAGTTGCCGGCGGGAAGGGCGAAGTCTAGCCTCGGTCGCGTGATCCCGTCTTCCTCTCCGCCGGCCTCCGGCGCCCCCCAGCCCGGTCTGGCACCCTATGCGACCCGCGCCGCCGAGACGCGCGGACGCCTGCATGCCGAGCCCGCGTCGCCCTTCCGGTCCGTGTTCCAGCGCGACCGCGACCGCGTGATCCATTCGACCGCCTTCCGGCGCCTCAAGCACAAGACCCAGGTCTTCGTCTATCACGAGGGCGACCATTACCGGACGCGCCTGACGCACTCGATCGAGGTGGCGCAGATCGCGCGCACGCTGGCCCGCTGCCTCGGGATCGACGAGGACCTCGCCGAGGTGGTGGCGCTGGCGCATGATCTTGGACACACGCCGTTCGGCCACACCGGCGAGGACGCGCTGCAGGAGGTCATGGCGCCCTATGGCGGCTTCGACCACAACGCGCAGACGCTGCGTCTGCTGACCAGCCTCGAGCAGCGCTATGCCGGTTTCGACGGTCTCAACCTGACCTGGGAAACGCTCGAAGGCGTCGTCAAGCATAACGGGCCGCTGACCGGGCCGAACCGCGTGCGCGACCGGCCGCTGCCCGCGGCGATCGCCGAATACGCGCGCGTGCAGGACCTGGAACTCGACACCTGGCCCGGGCTGGAGGCCCAGGTCGCCGCGCTCGCCGACGACATCGCCTACAACAGCCACGACATCGACGACGGGCTGCGCGCCAATCTCTTCCCGATCGCCGATCTGCGCGGCGTGCCGCTGATCGGCGACGTGGTCGCCGATGTCGAGGGAAGTTTCGGCGCGCTGCCGATGTCGCGCTTCATCGGCGAGACCATGCGGCGGACGATCGACCGGATGGTCAGCGACCTTCTGTCGGCGACGCGCGCGCGGCTTGCCGAGGGCCGGATCGCCGACGCCGAGGGCGTGCGTCGCGCCGGGCGCGCCAGTGCCTGTTTCTCGCCCGCGATGGCGGCGGCGATGGAGGGGCTGCGCGCATTCCTGCATGCGCGTATGTACCGCCATGAGCGGGTCAACCGCGTGCGCGCCCATGCCGCGCGCGTGGTGGGCGACCTGTTCCGGCATTTCCTCGCCGACCCCGCGCGGCTGCCCGAGGACTGGCGCCAGCGCGCGGCGACGTCCCCGGGGCCTCGACTGGTCGCCGACTACATCGCGGGCATGACCGACAAATTCGCCCTCGAGACGCATGCCCGGCTGTTCGGCGGCGATCCGCCGCGTTGACCCGAATCGCGCGGGATTGGTGTAGTATCCGTCATCTACTTGCGCTGGGGGCGCTCGAGGCCCATGCGTTACGGCCACCACGACCGGGTCGAACCCGAATTCGCCGCGCCGCATCGGGACGACGATGCGCAGGACGAAATCCCCGCGCGTTCGGGTATTCCGCGCTGGGCAGCGCTGGCGCTGGCTGGCGGAGCGGTGATCGCCTTCGGCGGCGTCGTCGCCTATGGCTATCTGACCTATGCGGACAGGCATGGCGCGACGCCGGCGCCGCTGGTGGTCGCCGATCAGCGGCCGGTCCGGGTCAAGCCAGACCATGACGGCGGGACCGCGGTCCCGCATCAGAACATCGAGGTGTTCGACGCCGGCCAGCGCGGGCAGCGCAGCGCATTGCCGCGGGGGGCCGAGACGCTGCTGCCGCCGCCCGAGACGCCGCTGCCCAAGCCCGTGCCCGCGCCGGTCGCCCAGCCGGTCGCGGTCGTGCCGCCGGTTGCGGCGCCGCGGCAGACGGCGGCCGGCGACGTCACCCAGGCGGCGATCGGCGATGTCGCCGCACCCGCGCCGTCACCGCCACCGCCGCCGCCGCCGGCTCCCCAGCCGGGTGCCGCGGTCGCGGGCGCGCCGCAGCGCGTCGCCGCGGTCGCTGCGGCAGGCGCGCCGGCAGCGCGGTCCGGGGGCTTCAGGATCCAGGTCGGCGCGATGCGCACCGAAGCCGAAGCGCGCGCGGTTTGGGAGCAGGTGTCGCGACGCCACCCCGAGATCCTCGGGCGCATGGCGCCGAGCTACAGCCGCGCGGAACTCGGCGAGCGCGGATCCTTCTTCCGCGTCCAGGCGGGGCCTTTGCCCAGCCGCGACGCGGCACGCGAGGCCTGCGAGCGGCTGACGAAGGCGGGGACGGTCTGTCTTGTCGTTCCGCCATCGTGACGCATCCCCGCCTCGTGCGGCGATCGTCGGGTGCGCGGGCACCGAACTGACCGCAGCCGAGCGCGAGTCGTTCGCCGCCGGCGATCCGCTGGGCTTCATCCTGTTCGCGCGCAACGTCGCCGATCCGCGGCAACTCGCCGAGCTGTGCGCGGCATTGCGCGGATGCGTCGGGCGGGCCGACGCGCCGATCCTGATCGACCAGGAGGGCGGTCGCGTCCGCCGCCTGCGTCCGCCCCATTGGCGCATGGTGCCCGCCGCCGGCGCGTTCGGCGATCTCCATACGCGGGCGCCGCGCGCCGCGATCGAGGCGGCGCGGTTGGCGGGGCGACTTGTCGCGGTCGATTGCCTCGAGGCCGGCATCGACGTCGTCTGCGCGCCCTGCGCGGATATTCCCATAGCCGACGGCCACGACGTCATCGGCGATCGCGCCTATGGCCGCACGCCGGCGACGGTGGCGGCGCTGGCGCGCGCCATGGCGGACGGATTGAGCGAACTCGGGGCAATCCCGGTGATGAAGCACATGCCCGGCCATGGCCGGGCGCGGGCCGACAGCCACCATGAATTGCCGGTCGTCGACGCGCCGCTCGACGCCCTGGAGGCGGTCGACGCGGCCCCGTTCCGCGCCCTCGCCGACCTTCCCTGGGGCATGACGGCGCATGTGCTCTACACCGCGCTCGACCCCGCGCGTCCTGGCACGGTGTCGCCTGCGGTGATCGGCTTCATCCGCGAGCGGATCGGCTTCGGCGGCGTGCTCGTCAGCGACGATCTGGCGATGCAGGCCCTGCAGGGCACGCCGCCCGAGCGCGCGCGTGCGGCGCTCGCCGCGGGCTGCGACGTGGCGCTGTATTGCGACGGGGTGCTGGCGAATTCGATCGCGCTGCTCGACGCGGTGCCGCCGCTGACCGCGGAGGCCGCCGCGCGCCTCGCGCGGGCGCGGTCCCAGGCGCGGCGGCGTCTCGTCCCCGAGCCGCAGCGCTGGCAGGGCCGCATGGATGCGCTGCTGTGCGGAGCCGCGGCATGAGCTTCGACGCCTGGACGCTGTCGATGTGGATCGTGCCGGCGCTGCTGGCTATCACGCTGCACGAGGCGGCGCATGGCTATGCCGCGCGGGCGCTCGGCGACCCGACGGCCGCGGCGCTGGGGCGGCTTTCGCTCAATCCGCTGCGCCATGTCGATCCCATCGGCACCATCATCCTGCCGGGAATCCTGATCCTGTCGCAGGCCGGGTTCCTGTTCGGCTATGCGAAGCCGGTGCCCGTCGATGTCCGTTTCCTGCGCAATCCGCGCCGCGACATGGTCCTGGTCGCGGCCGCCGGACCGGCCGCCAACCTGTCGCTGGCCCTCGCGGCCGCCATCCTGTATCACGCGGTCGATCTTCTGCCGGACACGCTCGCCGCATGGGTCGCCGGCAATCTCTACAACGCGCTGCGCTTCAACGTCCTTCTCGCCGTGTTCAACATGCTGCCCATTCCTCCGCTCGATGGCGGCCGCGTGGCCGTCGGCATCCTGCCGCGTCCGCTGGCGGCGGCGCTCGCGCGGATCGAGCCCGTCGGGATCTTCATCGTGCTCGGCCTGTTCGTCGTCCTGCCGATGCTGGGCGCCGGGATCGACCCGGTACGCTGGCTGGTGATGGAACCGTCGCGGGCGCTGATCGACGCGATCGCGATCGTCACGGGGCATTCATGAGCGCCGAGATCCTGCCGTTCCGCGAGGACGAGGCCCCGCCGGCCGCCGCGCCGGCGCCGCCGAGCGACAGCCTGATCGTCGATCTCGGCGCCTATGAAGGGCCGCTGGACGTTCTGCTCGCCCTGGCGCGCGAGCAGAAGGTCGACCTGGCGCGGATATCGATCCTGGCCCTGGCCGACCAGTATCTCGCCTTCGTCGAGCGGGTTAAGCGCCAGCGTCTCGAGATCGCCGCCGACTACCTGGTGATGGCGGCCTGGCTCGCCTTCCTGAAATCCAAGCTGCTGCTGCCGGCGCCGCCGGAGGCCGCCACCGCGGAACCGAGCGCCGCCGAGATGGCCGATGCGCTGGCGTTCCAGCTGCGGCGCCTGGACGCGATGCGCGCGGCCGGCGACCGTCTGATGGCGCTGCCGCAATTTGGGCGCCAGGTCTTCGCGCGCGGCGTTCCTGAAGGTCTGCGGACGGTCAGGCGGCCGGTCTATGCGCTCGACTACTACGAACTGCTCAAGGCCTATGGCGAGATGCGCGTGCGCACCGACACGCGCGTCCTGACCATCGCGGCGAGCGAGCTCGACTCCATGGAGGCGGCGCTGGAGCGCCTGGGCGCGATGCTCGGCCGGATGCCGGACTGGACGTCGCTGCAGGCCTTCATGCCGGCTGGGATGGGCGGCGGCCTTGTCGGGCGCTCCGGCGTGGCGGCGACCTTCGCGGCGACGCTGGAAATGGTGCGCACCGGGCGGCTGCAGCTGCGCCAGGAGCGCAATTTCGGACCGATCTACGTGCGGCGCGCGCCCGAGGACCCGGTCGCGACGCTGCCGGTGGGCGAGAGGCGGGAATGACGAGCGAGCAGGAGCACCCCGAGGCGGACGCGCCGGTCGCGGCGGCCGAGACCGCGATTGCGGCGGAAGACGAGGTCGCGGCAGCGCGCAGCCGCGCGCAGCAGCTGCGGCTGGTCGAGGCGCTGCTGTTCGCGGCGCCCGGTCTGTTGCGGATCGAGGAGATCGCGCGCCGGCTGCCTGCGGGCGCTCCGGTCGAGGATCTGCTGCAGGTGCTGGAGGACCAATATGCCGGGCGCGGCGTCAATGTCGTGCGGATCGCCGGCAAGATCGGGCTGCGCACGGCACCGGATCTCGCCGGCGCGCTCGATATCGAGATGCCGGTCACGCGCAAGCTCAGCCGCGCGGCCGTCGAGACCCTGGCGATCGTCGCCTACCAGCATGCGGAGCGCAAACCCGTCACGCGCGCCGAGATCGAGGAGATCCGCGGCGTCTCGATCTCGAAGGGCACGCTCGACCAGCTGATGGAAGCGGGCTGGATCAAGCCGCACGGCTATCGCGAGAACGTTCCCGGGCGTCCCGCCGAATGGGTGACGACCGAGCAGTTCCTGGTGCATTTCGGTCTGGACACGCTGGCGCAACTTCCGGGCGTCGAGGAATTGCGCGCCGCCGGCCTGCTCGACCGCCGTCCCGGC
>JBIKXN010000078.1:0-11197 GCA_044355765.1 Alphaproteobacteria bacterium | reverse complement strand
CGTAGGACGGAGCGACGGATGGCGTGCGCCGACGGATGTCGCGCGTCAGATCGACCAGTTCGGTCAAGTCGGCGGGGTCGGCATCCGTCGTCATGATCGCGCCACGATGCCCTCGAAAGCCTTAACGGCGCGTTGATTATCACAATCGATCGCCTTGGTGTAGTTCACATTTCGTTAGATTTCGTCCCGTATGACTGCGGCCATGGAGATCCGATCCAGCGCCGCATTCCTGCAGGCCATATCGCGCGCGAGCGAGCCGCGCCCGGCTGCCTTCGCCGACCGGCTTGCCGAGTTGCAGGGCATCGCGCGCGCCGCCAAGGCCGCGAATGCCGCCCATGTCGCCGCGCTGCGCGCGCCGGCCGCCGCCGCCGCCGCTGGCCAGCAGCAGCCGCAGCAGCAGCAGGCCGCAGGCGGATCGCCGGCCGCGTCGCTCGGCGCACCGATCAAGCCGCGCGGCAGCCTGCTCAACATCGTCGTCTGAGGTCGCGTCCGGCCGGTCGCCTCGCGGCAACGCTGTTGCAGGCGGTGCCCCGCAGGCGGCATCCTCGCGGCATGGAGCGCAAGACCGGACCATCCCAGCGCGTCGTGCCCGAGGGCGATGATCGCGAGCGCCTCGTCTGTCCCGATTGCGGCTTCGTGCAATACGACAATCCCAAGATCGTCGTCGGGTCGGTGGTGTGGTCCGGCGACCGCATCCTGATGTGCCGGCGTGCGATCATGCCGCGCCGCGGCTTCTGGACGCTGCCCGCCGGCTATCTCGAGCTCAACGAGGCGCCGATCGACGGCGCACGGCGCGAGGCCTGGGAAGAGGCGCGTGCGCGCATCGACATCGACGCCCTTCTGGCGGTCTACGACGTGCCGCGCATCAGCCAGGTGCAGTTGATCTGGCGCGCGACGCTGGCATCGCCCGATATCTCGGCGGGCCCCGAAAGCCTCGAGGTCGGGCTCTTCGCCTGGGACGAGATCCCGTGGGACGAGATCGCGTTCCCGACCGTGCGCTGGGCTCTGCGCCACGCCGCCGAGATCGGTACGCGTACCGACTTCGCCGCGCGCACCAACCCGGTGGACGAGACCGCCGACGGCTGATCGCCGATCGCCGATCGCCGCGCGGGCCGGCGCGATCAGCCCGGGGCGAAATTCATCAGCAGCAGCCCGGCCACCATCACCCCGGCCGCCGCGATGCGCCGCGCGCCGAAGGCTTCGCGCAGCACATAGGCGCCTATCAGCGCGCCGAACAGCGCCGAGGTCTCGCGCAGCGCCGTCACATGCGCCATCGCGCCCTGGCTCAGCGCCCAGATGGCGATGCCGTATCCGACCGTCGCGATCGCTCCGCCCGCCGCGCCGCGCCACCAGAAATGGCGCAGATAGACCAGCGTCGCGCGCCCGCGCCGCGCGACCGCGATCAGGAACACCCAGGGCCCCTCGCAGATGTTGAGCCACGCGATGTAGCCGAGCGCGTCGCCCGACAGCCGCGCGCCGATGCCGTCGACGACCGAATAGCAGGCGATCGTGATCCCGGTCAGCACCGCGTAGAGCAGCGCGCGCCACTCCCCGCCCCGCGGCATGCCGCGCGCGAAGGCGAGGCCGACGATGCCGGCCGAGACCAGCACGAGCCCGACGATCTCGCGCGCCTGCAGATGCTCGCCGGCGAAACGTCCCGCGAGCAGCGCCACCAGAAGCGGCGCCAGGCCGCGCGCGATCGGATAGACATGGCTGAGGTCGCCATGCGCATAGGCGCGCAGCAGGAACCAGTAATAGAACACGTGGATCGTCACCGACCCGAGCAGCCAGGGCCAGGCCTCGGCGCGCGGAAACTCGACGAAGGGAAGCGCGGCCAGCCCGATGAACGTGCCGACCAGCATGACCAGCCCGAAGGACATCAGCCGGTCGCTGTCGGATTTGACGATCGCGTTCCAGGTCGCGTGGATCACCGCCGAAAGCAGGATCAGGACGACAATCGCAAGGTCGAGCTTCACTCCGCGGACACCTCGGGCGGCGGCATCGCCGCGGGATCGATGACCGCGCCGCGATGGCCGATGACCACGCCCGCAAGCCGCGCGCCGGCCGCGGCGGCCTGCGCCGGTTCCGCCCCGCCGATCCGCGCGGCGATGTAGGCGGCGTTGAACGCGTCGCCGGCGGCGGTCGTGTCGATCACGGCGGCGACCGGCGGGCAGGCGACCGTCTCGGTCCCCGCGGCGCTCAGCAGCAGCACGGGCTCGGGTCCGTTCTTGACCGCGATCTCGGGGACGCCGAGCGTCGCCATGCGCGCGGCGGTCGCCGCGGGATCGCGGTCGCCGAACAACTCGGCCTCGTCGGGGAAGGTCGGCAGCGCGAGATCGCAGAGTGCCAGCGCGCGCGACATCGCGGCGCGCGCGACGTCGCGATCGGGCCAGCCGCGGGGCCGGAAATTGGTGTCGAAGGCGATTCGCGCGCCGCGCCGCCGCGCCGCCGCGAGCGCGGCGAACAGGATCTCGCGCGCCGCCGGCTCGAGGATCGACAGGGTGATCCCCGAGAAATAGATCCAGTCGTAGTCGCGAAGCGCCGCGGCCAGCGCGGCGCCAGGGGCGCCATCGAACATCGCGCGCGCCGCCGATTCGCGGCGCCAGTAGTGGAAGCTGCGCTCGCCGCGCGCGTCGACGCGGATCGTGTATAGGCCCGGCAGCCGTCCCGGCAGCGCCGCGACACGTCCGGTGCCCACGCCCTCGCGCGCGATCGCGTCGCGCATCGCAGCGCTGTAGGGATCGTCGCCCAGGGCCGTCGCGTAGTCGACCGCCAGCCGTCCGGCCGAGAGCCGGGCGAGATAGGCGGCGGTGTTGAACGTGTCGCCGCCGAAGGCGAGCTCCAGCCGACTTTCGCCGAGATGCCGCAGTTCGATCATGCATTCGCCGATCGCGGCGATCCGCACGGTCATGTCCTTCACATCCGCGCCCCGGAGCCAGGTCGCGCCATGCGGCGGGCCCGTGGCTTGGGCGCCCCCCCAAATGAAAAGCGCTGGACGAACCGCTAAGGCTCATCCAGCGCCGAATCAAGCACCGATCACGGTGCGAGATTTAAGAGGCACGAATGAAGAAGATTACTTCTTCTTCTTCGCGGCCTTCTTCTTCGCCTTCTTCTTCGCTGCCATTGGAGTAACTCCTTCTGGTGGACCAGGCAGTCCCGGATCGCCGCAAGGCAGCTCGGCTTTCGTCGAATTTGACGGTCGCCGGACGCTGCCAGGGATTTGCTCGGCAATCCTCCCTACGAACAGCCTGTGCACGCATAACCATCCACCTATTCAACCTGATGTCAAGCGATTTCAACATGTCGGACTTGACAACGGCGCATCCACCACCCCTTGGGGTTCCGTCGACCGGTTGCGAGTGGCGTCATCCGCGCCGCCAGATGCTGTGTCACGCGTCGCGCGACAGCCCGAGCAAAGCGTCGGCGAATTGCCGCGGGTCGAAGGCGGCGAGATCCTCGGCGCCTTCGCCGACCCCGACCGCGACGACCGGCAGACCGAAACGTTCGGCGATCGCCACCAGGACGCCGCCGCGCGCGGATCCATCGAGCTTGGTCAGCACGATGCCGTCGATCTCGACCAGCTGCCGGAAGATCTCGACCTGCTGCAGCGCGTTCTGGCCGGTGGTCGCGTCGAGCACGAGCAGGATGCGGTGCGGCGCGCCGGGATCGCGCTTGCGCAGCACGCGGATCAGCTTCTGCAACTCCGCCATCAGGTCGGCCTTGTTGTGCAGCCGGCCGGCGGTGTCGATCAGCAGCGCGTCGGCGCCGATCGCCTGGGCGCGCTCCAGCGCCTGGTAGGCGAGCGCGCCGGGATCGCTGCCATCGGCGGCGCGGATGCAGTCGGCGCCCGCGCGCGCGGCCCAGATCTCGAGTTGCGCCACCGCGGCGGCGCGGAACGTGTCGCCGGCCGCGATCACGACCTTGCGGCCCTCGCGGCCGAGGCGTTCGGCGAGCTTGCCGATGGTGGTCGTCTTGCCGCTGCCGTTCACACCGACGACCAGCGTGACATGCGGGCGGCGCGCCGGGTCGAGCGCGAAGGGCCGGGCCACCGGCGCCAGGATCGCGGCGATGTCGTCGGCCAGCGCGCGCTTGACCGCGTCCACCTCGACCTCGCCTTCCCATTTGCGCTGGCGCAGCTTAGCCACCAGCTTCGCCGCGACGCCGGGGCCCAGATCGGCGGCGATCAGCGCCTCCTCGAGTTCGTTCAGCGTCTCGGCGTCGACGCGCTTGCGCCCGAGCGCGGCGCCGATGCTGTCGACCAGGCGCGTCGTCGTGCGGGTCAGGCCGGTCTTGAGTCTCTGGAACCAGGAAGCCATCAGTCGAACCTCGGCGTCGCGACGAGATGATCCGCGGCGACGGCGACGGCGCGCGCGCGCTGCAGCGTCCCGCGGGGAAGGCGCGCGGACAGCCGCACGCGCGTGAAATCGGCGGCATGGCCGCTCGTGCCGTCGCCTTCGACGAGCACGTCGAGATCCTTGCCCGCCTGCGCGGCGAGATGGACCGCGAGCCGTCCGCGGCCGGCCTCGCGCAGGACCGCGGCGCGGCGCGCGATCTCGGCTGGCGGTAGCTGGGGCATGCGCGCCGCCGCGGTGCCCGGCCTGGGATCGAAGGCGAAGGTGTGGACGAAGGCGACGCCGATCTCGTCGAGGATGCGGCGCGAATTCGCCGCCGCCGCCTCGCTCTCGGTCGGGAAGCCCGCGATCATGTCGGCGCCGAAGGCGATCTCGGGACGCGCGCGGCGCAGCCGCTGGGCGACCGCGATCGCCTGCGCGCGGCCGTGGCGTCGCTTCATGCGCTTGAGGATCAGATCGTCGCCCGACTGCAGCGATAGATGCGCATAGGGCATCAGCCGCGCCTCGTCGGCGAAAGCGCCGACCAGGTCGTCGTCGATCTCCGCGGGATCGATCGACGACAGCCGCAGCCGCGGCAGGTCCGGGACATGGGCGAGCAGCCGACGCACCGCGGCGCCGAGCCCGGTCCGGCCGGGCAGGTCGCGTCCGTAGGCCGTCAGGTCGACGCCCGACAGCACCACCTCGCGCGTGCCGGCGGCGGCGAGCGCCGCGATCCGCGCGCCGAGGACGCCGAGCGGCTGCGAGCGGCTGGCGCCGCGCGTGAATGGGATGATGCAGAAAGTGCAGCGATGGTCGCAGCCGCTCTGCGCCTCGATCACGGCGCGGGTGAGGCCGACGCCGCTTTCGGCCGGCGGTCCGGGCTCCGCGCCGCGCGGCTCGGCGGCCGGTGCCAGGATATCGCCGACCAGAAGCCGGGGCGGAGCGGTCTCGGCCCAGGTCTCGGCCAGCAGCTTCTCGCGGTTGCCCACCACGCGCGTGACTTCCGGCATCGCCGCGAACTGCCCGGGATCGCGCTGGGCCGCGCAGCCGGTGACGACGATGTCGGCATCGGGCCGTTCGCGCCGCAGCTTGCGAACCGTACGGCGCGCGTCGCGCTCGGCCGACGCGGTGACCGCGCAGGTGTTGAGGACGATGGTCGGCCGTACCGCCGCACCCGTGGCCAGCGCGCGCACGCGCTCCGCCTCGGCGGCGTTGAGGCGGCAGCCGAAATTGACCACCGCGACGTCGGCGGTCATTCCAGCGCCAGTTCGCCGGAGAAGCTGACGCTGTAGGGGCCGGCCATCTCGACATGGCCGTCCTCGCGCCATCGTATCGCCAGTTCGCCGCCGTCGAGCACCACGGTCGCGCGCCGGTCGCAGAGGCCGCGGCGCGCGGCGTTGACGACCGCTGCGCAGGCGCCGCTGCCGCAGGCGTCCGTGATCCCTGCGCCGCGTTCCCAGACGCGGAAGCGCAGGCGGTCGCGGGCGAGCACCTGCACCACGGCCGCGTTGACGCGCTGCGGAAACATCGCATGGCGCTCGAGTTCGGGGCCCAGGCGCGCGAGATCGACCGCCTCGGCGTCGGCGACGAAGAAGGTGGCGTGTGGATTGCCCATCGAGCAGCAGGCCGGATCGGCGAGCGGTCCCGCGCCGGCCTCGACATGCAGCGTGTCGCAGTCCCGCGCCAGCGGCACGTCGCGCCAGTCGAGGCGCGCCGGTCCCATGTCGACGGCGATCGTCCCGCCATCCTCGCGCCAGGCCGGCAGAAGTCCGGCGATCGTCTCGATCGTCGTGCGCGCGCGTCCGGTCTCGGCCATCAGCAGATGGGCGACGCAGCGCGTGCCGTTGCCGCAGGCGCCCGCCTCGCTGGCGTCGGGATTGAGGATGCGCATCGTCACCTCGGCGCCTGGCGCGCGCGGGGGTTCGAGCACGATCAGCTGGTCGCAGCCCACGCCGCGGCGGCGGTCGGCGATCAGGCGCGCGGATGCCGGATCGAGCGCCAGCGCCTCGCGCCGGGCGTCGATGATCACGAAATCGTTGCCGAGGCCGTGCATCTTGACGAAGCGACGGCCCGCGAGGGAGGCCCTGTCCATGGCGGCGGTTTATATAAGCCCGGCCTGCCCGGCGCCATCGCCGGCGCGGGCGCCCGGCTTGACCGCGCGCGGCCACCGCTCTAGAACCCTCGGCGTTCGAGGGAAATCCAGCACCCTTGGGCCGTTCCGCACGACAGCCCGGCGCTAACGCCGGGCTCGGAGGCGGAAGGGCTGCCCCGGTCAGCGCGTCGCGCCCGCCGGGGTCGCTGGCGTTTTGGCGTCGCGGAGCGCGGGTAGGCGGTCGGGTCCGGATGTTCGAGAATCTCAGCCAGCGCCTCGGCAAGGTCTTCGACCGGCTGCGCGGTCGCGGCGCCCTCTCCGAGGGCGACGTCGACGAGGCGCTGCGCGAAGTGCGTCTGGCGCTGCTCGAGGCCGACGTCGCGCTGCCGGTGGTCAAGACCTTCGTCGCCGGGGTCCGGCTGCGCGCCATCGGCCAGGAGGTGATCAAGTCGGTCACGCCCGGCCAGATGGTGGTCAAGATCGTCCACGACCATCTGGTCGAGACGCTCGGGTCGAGCGCCGCCGAGATCAATCTGCGCGCCGTGCCGCCCGTGCCGGTGCTGATGGTCGGGCTGCAGGGTTCCGGCAAGACGACCACGACCGCGAAGCTTGCGTTGCGCCTGACCCAGAAGGACCGCAAGAAGGTCCTGATGGCCTCGCTCGACACCCGCCGACCGGCGGCGCAGGAGCAGTTGCGCGTGCTGGGCGACCAGACCGGCGTGCCGACCCTGGAGATCGTTGCCGGGCAGGGCCCGGTGGAGATCGCGCGGCGCGCGATGGAGCGCGGGCGTCTCGAGGGTTTCGACGTCGTGCTGCTCGACACCGCCGGCCGGCTGTCGATCGACGACGATCTGATGTCCGAGGCGGCGGCGATCCGCGACGCGACCACCCCGGCGGAGACGCTGCTGGTGGTCGACGCGATGACCGGCCAGGACGCGGTGACGGTCGCGACCAACTTCAACGAGAGGATCGGCGTCACCGGCATCGTCATGACGCGCGTCGACGGCGACGCGCGCGGCGGTGCGGCGCTGTCGATGCGCGCGGTCACCGGCCGCCCGATCAAGTTCATCGGCCTCGGCGAGAAGATGGACGCGCTCGACGTGTTCCATCCCGACCGCATCGCCGGTCGCATCCTCGGCATGGGCGACATCGTCGGCCTGGTCGAGAAGGCGGCCGAGACCGTCGAGAAGGAAGAGGCCGAAAAGCTCGCGCGCAAGGTCCAGAAGGGCGAATTCGACCTCGACGACATGGCCTCCCAGCTGCGCCAGCTGCGCAAGATGGGCGGGCTGGGCGGCGTCATGGGCATGCTGCCCGGCATCCAGAAGGTCAAGTCGCAGCTCGATGCCGCGCGCGTCGACGACCGCATGGTCAAGCGCCAGGAGGCGATCATCGGGTCGATGACCCGTGCGGAGCGGCGCGACGTGCGCCTGCTCAACGCCAGCCGCCGCCGTCGCATCGCCGTCGGCTCCGGCACCAGCGTCGAGGACGTCAACCGGCTGGTGAAGCAGTACATGGAGATGAGCCGGATGATGAAGCAGATGTCCAAGCTCGGGCAGAAGGGCCTGATGCGCACGGGCATCTCCAACCTCTTCCGCCGCTGAGACCCGATCGAACCCGCGAACCCTTTTCTAGAACCCATCCACCGCAGAAGGACGACGACGACACATGGCCCTCAAGATCCGCATGTCCCGCGCCGGGACCAAGCACCGCCCGTTCTACAAGATCGTGGTCGCCGACAGCCGCAAGGCGCGCGACGGCGCCTTCGTCGAGCGCATCGGGTCCTATAACCCGATGCTCGCCAAGGACCACAAGGACCGCATCGTGATGGACGTCGAGCGGGTGAAACACTGGCTCGCCAAGGGCGCGACGCCGTCCGACCGCATCGCGATCTTCCTGCACCAGGCCGGGCTCGGGCCCAAGCCGGTCGTGCGCGAGACGCCGAAGAAGTCGGCTCCGAAGGCCAAGGCGCAGGAGCGCATCAAGGCGGCGGCCGAGGCGGCGGCGAAGGCGGCTGAAGCCGCCGCGCAGGGCTGAGCCGGGGCGCGGCCGGAGCGGTTCCTTGAGCGAGCGGCGAATCATGCTCGGCGTGATCACGGGCGCCCATGGCGTGCGCGGCGAGGTGAAGGTCAAGACCTTCACCGCCGACCCGCGCGCCATCGCGCGCTACGGCACGCTGACCGATGCCGCGGGAACGCGCAGCTTCGCGCTCAAGTCGCGCGGCAGCGCGCGCGGGCTGGTGATCGCCGCGATCGAAGGCGTCGGCACCCGCGACGCGGCCGAGGCGCTCAAGGGCGTCGAACTCTTCGTCGCGCGCGACCGCCTGCCCAGGCCGCGGCGGGGAGAGACCTACATCGCCGACCTGGTCGGTCTCGCCGCGGTGGGACCCGACGGTGCCGCGATCGGACGTGTCGCACGCGTCCTCAACTACGGCGCGGGCGACGTGCTGGAGATCGAACGGCCGGTCGGCGAGGCTCTGCTGCTGCCCTTCGCCGCGCCGATGGTCGGCGACGTCGAACCCGAACTCGGTCGCGTATTCGTCTCGCCGCCGACCGAGGTCGAGGCGCGCGGCGAGGACGACGATGCGCAAGATGCCGTCGCGGGCGACGCCGCCGGGGCACGCGCGCCATGACCTGGACCGCGCATGTCCTGACGATACTGCCGGAGATGTTTCCCGGCCCGCTGGGGCATTCGCTCGCCGGCCGCGCGGCCGCGCTCGGGCTGTGGCGTCTCGACGTCGCCGACATCCGCGGCTTCGCCGCCGACCGCCATCGCAGCGTCGACGACACGCCCTTCGGCGGCGGGCCGGGCATGGTGATGCGGCCCGACGTGGTCGATGCCGCGCTCGCCGCCGCGCCGGCCGGACTTCCCGCATTCTATCTGAGCCCGCGCGGGCGCAGGATCGATCAGGCGCAGGTGCGCGCGCTCGCCGCCGGGCCCGGCTGCTCGCTGCTCTGCGGCCGCTTCGAGGGCGTCGACCAGCGCGTCATCGACGCGCGCGGCCTGGATGAACTCAGCCTCGGCGACTTCGTGCTCTCCGGCGGCGAACCCGCGGCGATCGCGCTGATCGATGCCTGCGTGCGGCTGCTGCCCGGCGTCATGGGCGAGGCCGCCTCCGCCGACGAGGAGAGCTTCGCCGGCGGCCTGCTGGAATATCCCCATTACACGCGTCCGGCGGTCTGGGCCGGGCGCGCCGTACCGGAGGTGCTCGTCTCCGGCCACCA
Organism: Alphaproteobacteria bacterium; assembly: GCA_044355765.1. GTDB lineage: Bacteria > Pseudomonadota > Alphaproteobacteria > CACIAM-22H2 > CACIAM-22H2 > CAIOSQ01. Next base: position 1,553 of record JBIKXN010000078.1, on the reverse strand, counting down.
CGCCAACATCCGCGCCTGGCGGCGCGCCGAGGCCGAGCGGCTGACGCGCGAACGCAGGCCGGATCTCTGGAACCGACACGTCGCGTCCGCCGCATCCGGCGGACGCGCGCTCTGAACGCGAACAGGAAAGGACGGTACGACATGAATACGCTGCAGAACTTCGAGAAGGAGCAGATCGAGAAGCTGGGCCGCACGGTGCCGGAGTTCGGCCCGGGCGACACGCTGCGCGTCAACGTCAAGGTCATCGAGGGCGCGCGCGAGCGCGTCCAGGCCTACGAGGGCGTCTGCATCGCGCGCAAGAGCGCGGGGCTGTCCTCGAACTTCACGGTGCGCAAGATCTCGTTCGGCGAAGGCGTCGAGCGCGTCTTCCCGCTCTACAGCCCGCGCATCGACTCGATCGAGGTCGTCCGCCGCGGCGACGTGCGTCGCGCCAAGCTCTATTACCTGCGCGGCCGCCGCGGCAAGGGCGCGCGCATCGTCGAGAAGACGACCCAGGCCCAGACGGCCGAGCCCGCGCCGGCGACCAAGGAAGGCTGAGCGCGCCGGTGCGCGCGCCAGCGCTGCTGCTGGGGGTCGCCCTGTGGGCGGCGCCCGGATCGCCGCAGCCGGCCGTGGCGCAGACGCCCGCGCCGCCCGCGGTGGTCGTGGCGCGCGCCGAACTGCGCGACCTGGCGCGCCAGCGCGAGTTCGTGGGGCGTGTGCGCGCGGTGGAGCGCGTCGATCTGCGCGCGCGCGTCGAAGGCGTGCTGCGCGAGCGGCGCTTCGTCGAGGGCGCCCTGGTCGCCGCCGGCGACGTGCTTTTCGTCATCGAGCCGGATCTCTTCGAGGCCGCGCTCGATCTCGCGCGCGCCGAAGTCGCCAAGGCCGAGGCGACCCTGGCCGATGCGGCGTCGCAGCTCCAGCGCGCGCGCGACCTCTCGCGCAGCCAGAACATCGCGCAGGCGTCGCTCGATCAGCGCGTCGCCGACGAGGCGCGGGCCCGCGCGCAGGTGCTGGGGGCGCGCGCGCAGCAGCGGCAGGCGGAGATGGCGCTCGGCCATGCGACGATCGCGGCGCCTATCCCGGGGCGCATCGGCGAGGCCGCGCTCGGTCCGGGCAATCTCGTCGGACCGGCGAGCGGCGCGCTCGCGACCATCGTGGCGCAGGACCCGATCCATGTCGCCTTTCCGGTCGCCGCGCGCGACCTGCTCGACGCACAGCGCCGCGGCGCTGCCGCCGGCGGGCTGATCGTGCGCGTCCGGCTCGCGGACGGGGAACTCCATCCCGAGCCCGGCCGCATCGACTTCACCGACATACAGGCCGATCGCACGACCGACACGGTCCTCGTGCGGGCGCGGTTCGCCAATCCCAGGGGCGAGCTGATCGACGGCCAGACCGTGCGCGTCATCGTCGAGGGCGAGACGCCGTCGCGCGCGCTGACCATTCCCCAGGCCGCGCTGCAGCTCGACCAGGCCGGGGCGTTCGTCCTGGTGGTCGGTGCCGACGACAGGGTGGCGGTGCGACGGCTCAAGGTCGGGACCACGCGTGCCGGCCATGCGGCGGTGCTCGAGGGG
>JBIKXN010000077.1:0-11220 GCA_044355765.1 Alphaproteobacteria bacterium | reverse complement strand
CGAGACCCCCGCCGTGCGGCCCTGACGCCCCCCGCTCAGGGCTGGAGGATCGCGGGATGCGCCTTCACCCAGCGCGCATAGTGGCGCGCGGCTTCGGCGGGGGGGAAGGCGGGCGCGAAGCCGAACTCGCCAGCGAGGTTGCGGTTGCGGGCGATGGCGCGTGGCCGGCCGAGCGGCATGAAATAGGCGATGTCGCTCTCGGCCTCGTCGGCGATTTCGCGGAAGCGGAAAGCCGGGAATTCCGCCGCCAGCGCCTCTGCCATCAGCCTGAGATGCCAGGTCTCGCCGATCGTGACGTCGTAGACGGGGTGGCGCGGCGCGGCCGCGTCGAGCAGCAGCAGCACCGCGCGCGCGACGTCGCCGCTATGGACCCAGTCGCGCTGGCCCTGGACATGCAGCCGCGCCTCGCCGCCGCGCAGCGCCAGCCGCGCCAGCTGATAGGGCGGGCTCAGCGTCGCGCGCAGGCCGGTGTCGCGTTCCCACGGGCCGAACACCGAGGCGAAGCGTGCGGCCACGGCATCGAGCCCGTGGGCGGCGCGGAAATGCGCCATCATCCGCTCGCCCAGCAGCTTGGTGATGCCGTAGAGGGTGAAAGGCCGCGGCACGGTGTCCTCGTCGAGCGTCGCCTCGTTCAGCGGCGCCTCGCCATACACCGCCGTGGAACTGGCATAGACGACCCGGCGCAGCCGGTGGCGGATCGCGGCCTCGAACATCGCCAGCGTCCCGATCGCGTTGACGTCGAGCACGCGCGCGGTCCCGCGCAGGTCCTGCTGGGCGCCATAGGTGATCGCGGCGAGATGGATGGCGGCCTCGACGCCGTGGTCGCGGATCGCGGCGTCGATACCGCCGGTCGCGGCGACGTCGCCGACGATGGCGTCCAGCCGCCCGGGCAGGGCGGCGAACGCGGTCGCCGCCGGGGCGGGCAGCGCGTCGTGCGACAGCGCGACGACGTGGCGGCCCGCGGCCAGCAGCGCCTCGACGATGTTAAGCCCGACGAAACCGCTGGCGCCGGTGACGAGAATCGTTCCGCTCATCCTGTTCGCTCCTGCCCCGCATCTCGGCGCGCCGCGCCCGTCGTCCGGTTTCTAGAGCAGTTTCCGGCCGCACGGAACCGGAGAGGGATTCCCTGGCGCCGCGAAACGTGAACAGAGCCGGGGACTGGGTCGAGGAGGCCGGCATGGATGGCCGCAACCCGCCCCTCCCCTATGCGGGCGAGCCCAGCCGCCCACGCAACTCCACCGCCTCCTCCGCCGGTCGCTTGCGCGGCCGCCACCTCCCCCACGCGCTTCGCGCGTAGGGGAGGAAGCTCCAGGGCGAGCGGCGGCGATGTCGAAGCCAGCGCGCGGCGCAGGTCGATGAGCACGATCAATTTCCCGTCCAGGTTTCGCCGCGAAGATGCGTCGGCTTAGCCGCAACCGAGACAGCCGCCAGGAGCCACCGTGACCTCGATCGCGCCCCGCCTGCCCGTCCCCGCGGACGAGACGCCTGCGCCGGACAGCCGCGTGCCGGCCGCCCTGCCGGGGGCCGCGTGACCGCCACGCGCGTGCCGCCCGAGGCGCTGCGGCGGGTCTGCGATCCGGCGGCGCTCGGCTTCGCGACCACCGCCGATCTTGCGCCGCGGCCCTTCGCCGCGGTGCAGCCCAGGGCGAGCGAGGCGCTGGCCTTCGGGGTGGCGCTGCGGCGCCCCGGCTACAACATCTTCGCCGTCGGCCCGCCCGGCGTCGGCAAGCAGACCCTGGTGGAGCGCCACCTCGCCGCCTGCGCGGCCGACGCCCCGCGCGCCGACGACTGGTGCTACGTGTTCGACTTCGCAGACGACGGGCGCCGGCCGATGACGCTGCGCCTGCCCGCGGGCCGCGGCGTCGATCTGCGCCGCGACATGGACGCGCTGATCGAGGAATTGCGCGCGGCGATCCCGGCGGCTTTCGAGGCCGAGGACTATCGCAGCCGGCGTCAGGCGCTGGAGGACCGCGCCAAGGCGCTGCCGCAGAAGGCCAGCGCGGAGGTCGAGAAGGAGGCGCGTGCGAGCGGCGTCGCGATCCTGCATCTGCCCACGGGCATCGCGCTGGCGCCGATGCGCGAAGGTCAGGTCGTCGGTCCCGACAGCTTCGCCAAGCTGCCCGAGGCCGAACGTGCCGAGGCGCGCACCGCGATGGCGCAGATCCAGGAGAAGCTGCGCGAGGCGATGCGCCAGCTGCCGCAATGGGAGGCCGAATTCCGGGAGCAGCTGCGCGCGCTGAACCGCGAGGTGGTGCGCTATGCGATCGGCCACCTGATGGCGGCGCTGACGGTGCGCTATGCCGGCCTCGAACAGGTGCTGGCGCATCTGCGCGCGGTCGAGGCCGACCTGATCCGCAACGCCGAGCGCTTTCTCGAGATCGAGGGCGCGATCCAGGAGGGCGGTGGCGACGGGCCGCCGGGCGCGGTCCTCAGGGGCGGCGCGTTCCGGCGCTACCAGGTCAACGTCGTCGTCGACAACGCGGCGCTGGAGCATGCGCCGGTGGTCTACGAGGACCACCCGACGATCGCGAATCTGCTCGGCCGCATCGAGTACCGCGCCCATTACGGCGCGCTCGCCACCGACTTCACGCTGATCAAGCCCGGGGCCCTGCATCGCGCCAATGGCGGGTATCTGGTGCTCGACGCGCGCCGGCTTCTGATACAGCCCTTCGCCTGGGAGCAGCTCAAGCGCACGCTGCGCGCGGGCCGCATCCGCATCGAGACGGTCGGCGAGGCGATCGGCCTCGCGCTTCCGGTCTCGCTCGAGCCCGAGCCGGTGCCGCTCGACGTCAAGGTCGTGCTGCTGGGCGAGCGCGGGGTCTACGAGCTGCTCGCCGCCTACGATCCGGACATGCCGGAACTGTTCAAGGTCACCGCCGATTTCGACGACAGCACCGCGCGCGACGCGCAAGGCGAGGCGGCCTATGCGTCGCTGGTGGCCGAGGTCGCCGCGCGCGACCGGCTGCGGCCCTTCGACGCCGGCGCCGTCGCGCGCATCGTCGACCACGGCGCGCGGCTGGCGGCCGACTCGGCCAAGCTGTCCTGCGGCTTCGAGGCGATCGCCGATCTGGTGCGCGAGAGCGACCATCTGGCGGGACAGGCGGGGCGTGGCGTCGCGGGCGCCGCCGACGTCGCCGCCGCCATCGCGGCGCAGGAACGGCGCACGTCGCGCATGCGCGACCGGATCCGCGAGGCGATACGGCGCGGCAGCCTGATGGTCGATGTCGGCGGGGCACGGGTCGGCCAGATCAACGGGCTGGTGGTCGTCCAGCTGGGGGGATCGAGCTTCGGCTGGCCGACGCGCATCACCGCGCGGGTGCGGCTGGGCAGCGGCAAGCTGGTCGACATCGAGCGCGAGGCCAAGCTCGGCGGGCCGATCCACTCCAAGGGCGTGCTGATCCTGGAGGGGTTCCTGGGCGGCCGGTTCGGTCGCGACGCGCCGATGGCGCTGTGGGCGAGCCTGGTGTTCGAGCAGTCCTACGGACATGTCGAGGGCGACAGCGCGTCGCTCGCCGAGCTCTGCGCGCTGCTGTCGGCGATCTCCGGCCTGCCGCTGGGCCAGAACCTGGCGATGACCGGATCGGTCAACCAGCTCGGGGTCGCGCAGCCGATCGGTGGCGTCAACGAGAAGATCGAAGGGTTCTTCGACATCTGCGCCGACCTGGGCCTCGACGGCACCCAGGGCGTGATCGTGCCGCGGTCCAATCTCGCCAATCTGATGCTGCGCGAGGACGTCGTCGCCGCCGTGCGCGACGGCCGCTTCCACGTCCACGCCGTCGACGACGTCGACGGGGCGATGGCGCTGCTGACCGGCATGCCGGCGGGCGAGCGCGGCGCGGACGGGCATTTCGCGCCGGGCTCGGTCAACGCCGCGGTCGAGGCCGCGCTCGATCATCTCGGCGCCGCCGCGCGCAGCTATGCCATGGACCGGGCGCGCTGACGGGCCTGCGCCGGCTTCGGGAACCTGGACGAGGGGGCGGACGATGAAGGCATCCGAAATCATGACCCGCAACGTGCGAACCGTGGCGCTGGACACGCCGGTCGCGGAGGTCGCCAGGATCCTGCTGGACAACGCGATCAGCGCGGTGGCCGTCGTGGCTGCGGACGGCGTTCCGCTGGGCGTGGTCAGCGAGGCGGATTTCGTGCGCCGCCCCGAGCTGTCGACGACCAGGCGGCGCTCGTGGTGGCTCGCCTATGTGGCGGATCCCCAGGGCGGTGCGGCGGAATTCGTCCGGGCCCATGGACGCAGCGCCGCGGACATCATGCATCGCGGCGTCGTCGCGGTGGCACCGCAGGCCGAGCTCTCCGAGATCGCCGATCTGCTCGACCGCCGCAAGGTCAAGCGGGTCTTCGTCGTCGAGGGCGGCGCCATCGTCGGCGTCGTCACGCGTTCGGATTTCGTGCGCGCCGCCGCGCGCGCGGTCCCGGCGCGCGCCGGCGCCGCGCCGCGCGGCGATGCCGAACTGCGCGGCGAGATCGAGCGGCGCATGTCCGAGGAGCCCTGGGCGCCGCGCGCGCTGGTCACCATCGTCGTCGATCGCGGCCGCGTGTCGCTGCTCGGCATGGTCGCTTCCGAGACCGAACGCGCCGCCCTCGGGCTGCTCGCGCGGGAGGTGCCGGGCGTGGTCGACGTCGCCGACCATCTGGTGGTGCGCGACATTCCGATCGTCGCCGGGATCCTGTGAGACGCCTGCGCCGCGATCAGAACAGCCGCGCCTCGCCCGCGACGATCCGGCGCCACGACCCCGGCAGCCGGGCCAGCGCCGCCCGGCCGCGTTCGCGCAGGCGCGGCGCCAGATCGCTCAGCGTCGCGCCGGGCGCCGGCGCGACGCGCAGATGGAACAGCGCGGGCTGGTCGATCGGCGCGCCGATCCGGCTCGCGATCAGGCATTCGACGGCGCGCGCGTCGCTCTCCTCGCGCACGATCTCCTCGGCCAGCTCCTGCGCCGCGAGACCATAGAGCTTGCCCGTGTGGCTGGTCGGGTTCTTGCCCGCCGTGGCCTCCATGCTCATCGGGCGTCCGACGGCGATCAGGCCGTTGACGCGGTTGCCGCGCCCGGTCTCGCCGTCATCGCCGGCCTCCGCCGACGTGCCGGTGACGGTGAGGTAGTACGCGCCCGCGGCCGGATCGTCGGCGGCGTTGAAGTCGATGCGCCCGACATCCAGCCCCGGCGCCCCGTCCGCCGCGCCGCGCAGCGCCGCCTCGACCGCATGACGGAACCCGGCATAGGCCGCGGCGTCGGCGAGCGCCGAATCGATCGCGGCGCAGGCGACGGCGAGCGAGGTCTCGCCGCCGCTGCGCAGGCCCGCGACCTTGACGTCCTCGCCGCAGGCGGGATGCGGTCGCGTCCCGGGCGCCACGAGCAGACGCTCGCAGCGCGCGACGAGGTCCTCGAGCGGGCTGCGCGGCGCGTATCCGGCGCCGGCCGAGCTGTCGTTTGCGAGCGGGACCGCTCGGCCGCGCGCGAACAGGTCGCGCAGATCGGCGGAGCCGGGCGCGATGCGGCAGTCCCAGACCACGTGGCGCGCCGCGTCGAGGCCGCGCAGCGTCGCGGCGAGGCAGTCGCGCGCTGCCGCCAGCGCGATCGCGGGAACGTCGATCGTCTCGTTTCCCGCGCGATCGGTCGCGCGGCCGGCCAGCACGACGCGGATCGGCGCCGTGACCGCGCCGCCGCCGAAACGCGGCGCCGAACTGCCGCCGACCAGCAGGACCTTGTCGACGTTATGGTGCAGGATGCGGCCGAAGCGTTCCAGATAGGTCCTGGACAGGGCCCGCGAGACGGCTTCGGCCATCGCGTCGCACAGCGTGTCGGGATGGCCGGCGCCCTTGCGCTCGACGAATTCCGCCGCGCGCAGCGCGGGGTCGGCCATCGTCTCGATGGTCGCGCGTCCGCTCATCGCGCGTCCCCGGTCAGGGGCACGAAACGGACATCCAGGCACTCGGCGAGCGCGAGCCCGCCCTGCGCAAGACGCACCCCGCGCATCAGGATCTGCGCGCCATCGATCTCGCCCACCGGCATCACCAGCCTGCCGCCGACGCGCAGCTGCGCCACCAGGGCCGGCGGGATCCGGGGCCCGGCGGCCGTGACAAGGATGGCGTCGTAGGGGCCGTGCGCCGGATCGCCGGCGCAACCGTCGCCGGCGACCACCTCGACCGCGTAGCCCAGCGCGGCGAGCCGGGCGCGCGCCTGCGCCGCCAGCGCGGGCACGATCTCGACGCTGCGCACCCGTCGCGCCAGCCGCGCGAGGATCGCGGCCTGGTAGCCCGAGCCGGTGCCGATCTCCAGCACGCTGTCCTCGGGTCCGATATCGGCCAGATCGGTCATCAGCGCGACGATGAAGGGCTGAGAGATGGTCTGCGCGTGGCCGATCGGCAGCGCCGTGTTCGCATAGGCTATGTCGGTATCGGTCCCGGGCAGGAAGAGATGGCGCGGCACCTCTGCGATCGCGGCGAGCACGCGGGCCGACAAGGCTGGACGGCCCGTCTGGGCGCCGCAGGCGCGGGCCATCGCCACGATCTCGCCGACGAGGCGGGCGCGTGCAAAAGCCGCGTCGTCCGCCGTGCCTGCGGCGTTCACAGATCGACCACGCATTGCGCGCACCATGCGCCGCCCGGCACCGGTCCGACCGCGGCGGCGGTCAGGGTCGCGGCCCGCGGTTCGGCCGCCGCGGCATGGCGGGCGCGGTCAATCTCCTCGCCCCAGGCGAGGCCGGCCAGCGTTCCGTCGTCGATGCGCACGCGAAAACGCGCGAAGACCATGCGTCGTGCCGCCATCTCGTAGATCACCGCGTTCAGCCAGCCGGCCAGCAGCAGCCGGTCGTCCGGCGCGCCGCACGCGATCACGACCGAGCGCCGCGGCGCGACGGCGGACGGCTCGACGGCGATCGCGGCCAGCGCCAGCGCCGCCTGCTCGAAGGCCTGGTCGCGGCCGAGGCCGAAGCCGCGCACGCCGATGTCGCGGCCATGCGCGAAATGCTCCCAGCGCGTCGCGGGGCCCGCGGGTGCGCGCGCGGCAAGCATGGATCAGGTCTTGGCGGCGGCAGCGGCGCGTCGACGCTTCGCGACCACGGTGGTCGCGCGCGGACCCTGGTCGTTGTCGCCCTCGGTCACCGAAAGCCGCAGCTCGTCGCCGACCTGCAGGCGTCCGAAGCGTCCGCCGACGACGCTATTGGCGTGGAAATAGACCTCGAGCCCGTCCTCGCCGATGGCGAAGCCGTGATCCTCGAACAGGCGCGCGACCTTGCCGGAGAGCTGCGGCGCGGCCGCGCTCTTGACCTCGCCGCGCAGCTTCTCCGCATGCGTGTCGAGCTGGCGCGCGGCCGCGTCGAAGGCGTCGCGCAGCGCGACGTAGAGATCCTCGTGCGCATGGTTCAGCCGTCCCTCGTGGGTGACGATCACCGGACGGCCGGGCGTCGACAGATGCAGGCGCACCGAGAAAAGCCTGCCCTGACGGTTGTGCCGGTGCGGCGCCTCGATCGCGACCTGCGCCGAGGTTATCCGGCCATAGATGCGTTCCAGCCGGTCGAGATGCTCGCGCACCCGCGTTTCGACGGCGGGCGATGGATCCATGTGGCGGAACACGACATGCAGGGCGTCCATGCTCATCTCCGATTGGTGGTGGAGGAATGTCGGATGCGCGCGCGGCGCGCGCGGCGGGGCGTCGGGCCGGGCGCGAGTTCGGCGACCCAGGCATCGCCGCCGCAGCTGGTGTCGAAGGCGAGCGCGGCGTCGATCGCGCGGCGGACGATCTCCTCGCCGCCGAGCGCGGGGCGCTGCCGCGTCAGCGCGTGGCCGGCGCCGATGGCGATCTCGCGCCCGCTGCCTTCGGCCCAGAGCTGGCCCGGCGGCACCTGGGCGACCGAGAAATCGCCGCCGACGATCCAGCATTGCCCGGCCGTCGCCAGCAGCAGCACCTGGCCGAAATTGGCCGGCCCGCGTTCCTCGCGCTCCTCGCGATAGCCGTCGCTGCGGAACAGCGCCTGGGCGCGGTCGACGAAATCATAGGGTCCGTCGAGGCCGTCGAGCAGCCGCGCGCGGTTCTCGTCGATCAGGTTGGCGCTGCGCAGGAACCCGGCCACGCCCGCGGCCCAGGGCCCGTGCAGGATCCATTTCGGGCCGCATTCCAGGCGCAGCGTGCCCGACGTCGCCATGGTGTCGCTGGCGATCCATGTCGATCTGTCGGTCGCGGCGGAATAGGCGAGGATGACGCTCATCTTCTGGCTCCCTGACAAGAGAGCCTAGGCCGACGCCGCGACGGACGACTTGCGCCGGGTCAATCCCCGGCGACGGTCAGCAATCGAGCGTCGTCTCGCGCTCCCACTGCGTGAGGTGGCGCCCGAAGCGGGCCCATTCGTCGTGCTTGAGCTTCAGGTAGCTGTCGCAGAACGCGGCGCCGAGCCGTGCGCGCAGCGTCTCGTCGGCGGCTAGGGCGCGCAGCGCGTCGAGCAGGTTGCCGGGCAGGCGGCGCAGCCCTTCGAGCGTGTGGCCCTGGGTGTACATGTCGATATCGCGTCGCGGGCCCGGGTCGCGCTTGGTCTCGACGCCGTCGAGCCCCGACGCCAGCAGGCCCGCCTGGAGCAGGTACGGATTGGCCGCGCCGTCCATCAGCCGGAACTCGAAGCGGCCGGCATCGGGGATGCGCACCATGTGCGTGCGGTTGTTGCCGCCATAGGTCACGGCATTGGGCGACCAGGTGGCGCCCGAGGTCGTCCGCGGCGCGTTGATGCGCTTGTAGCTGTTGACGGTCGGGTTGAAGAGCGCGCACAGGCCCTCGGCGGAGTTCAGCACGCCGCCCAGGAAATGATAGGCCATCGCCGACAGCCCCAATTCGCCCTTCGCGTCGTGGAACAGGTTGCGCTTGCCCGACCTGTCCCAGACCGAGACATGGGCATGGCAGCCCGAGCCGGTCAGGTCGATGAAGGGCTTGGGCATGAAGGTGGCGCGCAGCCCGTGCTTCTCGGCGATCGCCTTCACCATGTACTTGAAGAAGACATGGCGGTCGGCGGTGACCAGCGCGTCGGCATAGGTCCAGTTCATCTCGAACTGGCCGTTCGCGTCCTCGTGGTCGTTCTGGTAGGGCTCCCAGCCGAGCGCGATCATCGCGTCGCAGATCTCGGTGATGATGTCGTAGCGGCGCATCAGCGCGCCCTGGTCGTAGCAGGGCTTGGACTGGGTATCCTGGGCGTCGGCGACGGCGCTGCCGTCCGCGGTGACGAGGAAGAACTCGCACTCGACCCCGCTCTTCATCCGCAGGCCCTTGGCCGCCGCCGCGGCGACCTGCTGCTTGAGGATATGGCGCGGTCCGTGCGCGACCGGCTTGCCGTCCATGACGATGTCCGAGGCGAGCCAGCCGACCTCGGGCTTCCAGGGTAGCTGGATCAGGCTGTCGGGATCGGGCACCGCGAACATGTCGCTGTCGGCGGGGCTCATGTCGAGCCAGGTCGCGAAGCCCGCGAAGCCCGCACCCGCCCGCTGCATCTCGCCGATCGCGCGCGCCGGCACCAGCTTGGCGCGCAGCGCGCCGAACAGGTCGACATAGCTGATCAGGAAATACTTGATCCGCTTTTCCTTCGCGATCCTCGCCAGATCCGTCGCCATGCCTCGCCTCCCGTTCCTGTCCGTCGTTCCGCCGGGCGCGTTCGCGCGCCTCAGCGCAGATCCCTGCCGGGGATCCAGTTCGTTCCGGCGAGCGGCACGCCCGCCATCGCCGCGGCCTCGATCGTCGTCGCCACCAGATCCTCGGGCTCGAGATTGAGCACATGCGTCTTGCCGCAGGCGCGCGCGATCGTCTGGGCCTCGAGCGTCATCACCGACAGGTAGTTGCGCAGCCAGCGCGCGCCCTGCTCGGGGTCGAGCCGCTTCTCCAGCACCGGATCCTGCGTCGTCACGCCGACCGGGCAACGCCCGGTGTGGCAGTGATGGCAATGGCCCGGCGCGGTGCCCAGCGCCTCGTAGTCGGCGACATGCACGGGCTTGTTGCAGCCCAGCGCCATGAGCGCCGCGCTGCCGATCGAGACCGCGTCCGCCCCCATGGCAAGCGCCTTGGCGACGTCGGCGCCGCTGCGGATGCCGCCGGAGACGATCAGCTGCACCTTGCGGTGCATGTCGAGATCGACCAGCGCGTCGACCGCCTGGCGCAGCGCCGGCAGCGTCGGGATGCCGACATGCTCGATGAACACGTCCTGGGTCGCGCCGGTGCCGCCCTGCATGCCATCGACGACGACGACGTCGGCGCCCGCTTTGACCGCCAGCTGGGTGTCGAAGAAGGGCCGCGAGGCGCCGACCTTGACGTAGATCGGCTTCTGCCAGTCGGTGATCTCGCGCAGCTCCTGGATCTTGATCGTCAGATCGTCGGGCCCGGTCCAGTCGGGATGGCGGCAGGCCGAGCGCTGGTCGATGCCCTCGGGCAGGGTGCGCATCTTCGCGACGCGCGGGCTGATCTTCTGGCCGAGCAGCATGCCGCCGCCGCCGGGCTTCGCGCCCTGGCCGATCACGACCTCGATGGCGTCGGCGCGGCGCAGATCGTGCGGGTTGAGGCCGTAGCGCGAGGGCAGCACCTGGTAGACCAGCAGCTTCGAGGCGCGGCGCTCCTCCTCGGTCATGCCGCCGTCGCCGGTGGTCGAACTCGTTCCGACCGCGCTGCACGCGCGGCCGATCGATTCCTTGGCGTTGGCGGAAAGCGAGCCGAAGCTCATGCCCGCGATGGTGACCGGGATCTTGATCTCGAGCGGCTTGGCCGCGAAGCGGCTGCCGAGGACGACATGCGTGTCGCATTTCTCGCGATAGCCCTCGAGCGGGTAGCGCGAGATCGAGGCGCCGAGCAGCAGCAGGTCGTCGAAGCTCGGCAGGCGACGCTTGGTGCCAAGGCCGCGGATCTCGTAGATGCCCTGGTCGGCCGCGCGCTGGATCTCGGCGATCACGTTGGGCGGAAAGGCCGCGGAGGGGCGGGCGTTGCGCGGATCGATCGTCATGGCCCGGCCCTCAATAGGAATCGGCGTGGTCGACGTGGAAATTGTAGAGCTTGCGCGCGGAGCCGTAGCGACGGAACGCGGCCGCGTCGGCGGCGATGCCCGCGCGCGCGAGCAGTTCGCGCAGTTTCTCGACATCGGCCGGCGTCATCTCTTTCTCGACGCAATCCGCGCCGAGCGAGGCGACCGTGCCGCGCACGTAGATATCGGCCTCGTAGAGCGAGTCGCCGAGATTCTCGCCCGCGTCGCCGC
>JBIKXN010000447.1:0-3373 GCA_044355765.1 Alphaproteobacteria bacterium | reverse complement strand
CGGCCGCCGTGCTCCGTAGCCTCCGCAATCTCCGCCGCCTGGTCACGATCCTGCGCACGCTGGCGCGGCACGACGCGCTGGCCTGGATCGAGGACCTCAATCCGCCCGCACCGGTCGCCGCTGCGCTCCGCGCGCTGCGACCGCGCGAGGCCGTGCCAGGCCGGCCGGGAGAGCGCCTGGCCCGCGCGCTCGCCAGCCTCGGGCCAGGCTTCGTGAAGCTGGGCCAGGCGCTGTCCACGCGTGCGGACCTGGTGGGCGAGACGATCGCCGCCGACCTCTCGCGCCTGCAGGACCGGCTGGATCCCTTCCCCGTCGCCGCCGCGCGCGCGACGATCGAGGGCGAGATCGGTCGGCCGATGGACGAGATCTTCGCGTCCTTCGACGAGATCCCGGTCGCCGCGGCCTCGATCGCGCAGGTCCATTTCGCGCGCACCCTGGACGGCCGGGACGTGGCGGTGAAGATCCTGCGGCCCGGCATCGAGCGCGCCTTCGCCGAGGACGTCGCGCTGCTGGACTGGCTGGCGCGGCTCGCCGACCGCGCGGTGCCGCGGCTGCGCCGGCTGCGCCCGGTCGAAGTCGTGGCGACGCTGGCCGAGACCGTCGCGCGCGAGATGGACCTGCGGCTCGAGGCGGCGGCAGCCTCCGAGATGGCGGAGAATTTCCGCGACGATCCCGACCTGCGCGTGCCTGCGGTCGATTGGTCGCTGACCGCGCGCCGCACGATGGCGACCGAACGCGTCGACGGCATCCCGGTCGACGAGCGCGCGCAGCTGATCGCCGCCGGCATCGATCCCGACGCGGTTGTCGCCGCCGCCGCGCGGGTGTTCTTCAAGATGGTCTTCCGCGACGGCTTCTTCCACGCCGACATGCATCCCGGAAACGTGTTCGTGGCGCCGGACGGCGCGCTGGTCGCGGTCGACTACGGCATCACCGGGCGTATCGACAAGCCGACGCGCGCCTATCTCGCCGACATGCTGCTGGGTTTCCTGACCGGCGACTACCGCGCCGTCGCCGAGGTCCATTTCCGCGCCGGCTACGTTCCCGCCGACCAGGACATCGACGGGTTCATGCAGGCCGCGCGCGCCATCGGCGAGCCGATCTTCGGCAAGAAGCTGGCCGAGATCTCGCTCGCCCGGCTGCTCGCGCAACTCTTCGCCGTCACCGAGCGCTTCCGCATGGAAACGCAGCCGCAGCTGCTGCTGCTGCAGAAATCCATGCTGGTCTGCGAGGGCGTGGGGCGCAGCCTCAATCCCGAGGTCAACATGTGGACGCTGGCGCGGCCGCTGATCGAGACCTGGATGGCCGAGAACCGCGGACCAGCCGCGCGCGCCGCCGATTTCGCGCGCGCGGCGCTGGCGCGGCTCGATTCGCTGCCGGCGCTGGTACACACTCTCGAACGCGCCGCGCAGGTCATCGCCACCGGCGGTGTGCGTCTCGACCGCGAGACGCTGGCCGCGCTTTCGCGGCGCGGCGGCTTCGGCTGGCGCGCGCTGGCCGCCGCGGCGGTCGCCGGCGCGCTCGCGGCGCATCTCTTCGGCTGAGAGGCAGGCTCGCATGCTCCAGGGACGACGCATCCTGCTCGTGATCGCCGGCGGCATCGCCGCCTACAAGACGCTGGAGCTGGTCCGCCGCCTGCGCGAGCGCGGCGCCGGCGTGCGCTGCATCCTCACCCGCGCGGCGCAGGAATTCGTGACCCCGCTGTCGGTCTCGACGCTGTCGCGCGAGCGCGTCTTCACCGACCTGTTCTCGCTCACCGACGAGCACGAGATCGGCCATATCAGGCTGGCGCGCGATTGCGACCTGGTCGTGGTGGCGCCGGCCACCGCCGATCTTGTCACCAAGGCGGCGCTCGGCATCGCCGACGACCTGGCGTCGACGGTGCTGCTCGCCAGCGACCGGCCGCTGCTGCTGGCGCCGGCGATGAACCACGTGATGTGGAACGCGCCATCGACCCAGGCGAACATCGCGACACTGGTCGCGCGCGGGGCGACGCTGGCCGGGCCTAATGCGGGCGCGCTGGCCGAGGGCGAAAACGGCATCGGACGGATGGCCGAGCCGCACGAGATCCTGGCCGCGATCGAGGCGCGCCTGGGCGGCCCCGGCCCGCTCGCCGGGCTGCATGCGCTGGTGACCTCCGGTCCAACCCACGAACCGATCGATCCCGTGCGCTACATCGCCAACCGCTCCTCGGGCAAGCAGGGCCATGCCATCGCCGCAGCGTTCGTCGCGGCGGGCGCTCGCACGACGCTGGTCAGCGGCCCGACACGGCTCGCCGATCCGCCCGGCGCCGCGACCGTGCATGTCGAGACCGCCGCCGAGATGCTCGCGGCCTGCGAGGCGGCGCTGCCAGCCGATATCGCGGTCTGCGCGGCCGCGGTCGCGGACTGGCGCGTCGCGACACCGGCCGCGCAGAAGCTGAAGAAGACCGGCGACGCGCCCGCGCCCGTGCTGCAGCTCGCGCCCAATCCCGACATCCTGGCGACGCTGGCGCGCCATCCGCGCCTGCGGCCGCGCCTCGTCGTCGGCTTCGCCGCGGAGACCGAGGACCTCGCCAGCCATGCCCGCGCCAAGCTGGCGAGGAAGGGCTGCGACTGGATCCTCGCCAACGACGTCTCGCCGGGCACGGGCATCTTCGGCGGCGACACGAACACCGTGCACGTCGTCGACGCCGCAGGGGTCGACTCCTGGCCGTCGCTGTCGAAGGACGAGGTCGCGCGGCGCCTCGCCGCGCGCATCGCCGCCGCGCTGGGCCGGTCATGACCGCGGACACGACGATCACCGCCGCGATCCAGCGCCTGCCGCACGGCGCGGGGCTGGACCTGCCCGCCTACGCGACCGCGGGCAGCGCGGGCTGCGATCTGGTTGCGGCGATCGCGGCGGATCTGGTGCTGGCGCCGGGTGCGCGGGCGCTCGTTCCCACCGGCATCGCCATCGCGCTGCCGCCGGGAACCGAGGCGCAGGTGCGGCCGCGCTCGGGCCTTGCGCTGCGCCACGGCGTGACCTGCCTGAACGCGCCGGGGACGATCGACAGCGATTATCGCGGCGAGATCGGCGTGATCCTCGTCAACCACGGCACCGAACCCTTTCGCATCGTCCGCGGCCTGCGGATCGCCCAGCTGGTGGTGGCGCCGGTCGCGCGCGTCGCGTGGGAAGAGGTGGCGACGCTGCCCGGAACCGTACGCGGCGCCGGCGGCTTCGGTTCGACCGGAGGAATGGGATGACCGCCGAGCTGAGCGAGGCGCAGGAGCTGCGCTACGCCCGCCACCTGATCCTCGGCGAGATCGGCGAAGAGGGTCAGGCGAAGCTGCTGGCCGCGCGGGTGCTGGTGGTCGGCGCGGGCGGGCTGGGCAGTCCGGCGCTGCTCTATCTCGCC
>JBIKXN010000446.1:0-3375 GCA_044355765.1 Alphaproteobacteria bacterium | reverse complement strand
GCGGCGATCGAACGCCCCGGGACGCCCTGGCCGCCCGCGCTCATCTCATGCCGGACGCGCCGCGAGCGCAGCCTCGATCTCCGCGCGCAGCTGCGCGATCTCGGCCGCCGCCGTGCCGTCGGGCTCGTGTTCCTCGACGCCCTCGCCCGCCGCGATGCTGGCCGCGAACGCCGTCCGGTTGCCGAGCGTGGCCGCCGCCACCGCGACCGGACCTTGCGCCAGCGACGCGGCGATGTCCTGTGTCAGCCGCGCGCGCGCCACCACGCGGTTGAGGACAAGCAGGGCGCGCCGCTTCTCCGCGCGCGCCGCATCAAGGGTGGCCTGCGTCGCCCAGGCGTCGAGCGGCGAAGGCTGCACGGGCACCAGCACCAGATCGGCGGCGCGGATCGCGGAGCGCGCATCGAGTTCGGCGTGGGGCGCCGTGTCCAGGATCACGAAATCGGCGTCGCGCCGGAGCCGCTCCAGTTCGATGCCGAGCTTCCAGCCCGACACCGCGGCCACCGAAAAACCGGGCTCGTCGCCGCCCCTGGTCGCGCGGCGCAGTTCCGCCCAGCGCGCCAGCGAGCCCTGCGGGTCGACGTCCAGCATCGCGACCCGCCTGCCGGACCGGAACCAGCCGATCGCGAGGTGGATCGCGAGCGAGGTCTTGCCGGCGCCGCCCTTGCGCTGCGCCAAAGCGAGGATGGAGGCCATTGCGACTCGCGCTCCGTGGAATGCGATGGCGAGGCTATCACCGCTTCCCGCGCGCGTCATACCGGCGAAGCCCGGCGCCGGCGACGCAAGATTGGGATTGCGGGCGTTGGCGTGCTAAGCGCTGCCATGCCCCGCGCCGCCCCGCGTCCGCCGCGCAAGACGACGATAGCCAGCGCAGCCCGGCTTCTGCGCCGTGGTCGCCTGGTGGCCTTTCCGACCGAGACGGTCTACGGCCTCGGCGCCGACGCCACCAGCGACGACGCCGTGGCCGCGATCTACGCCGCCAAGGGCCGCCCCCGCTTCAACCCCCTGATCGCGCATGTCGCGACCTTGCGCGCGGCCCGGAGCCTGGCCCGGTTCGATTCCAGGGCCGTCGCCCTCGCCAAGGCCTTCTGGCCGGGTCCGCTCACCCTCGTGCTGCCCCGGCGGAACACATGCCCGGTGTCGTGGCTGGCATCGGCGGGGCTGCCGTCGCTGGCGCTTCGCGTGCCGGATCATCCGGTGGCGCTGGCGCTGCTGCGCGCATGCGGCAGGCCGGTGGTGGCGCCCAGCGCGAACCGCTCGGGCCGCGTCAGCCCGACCAGCGCCGACCACGTACGCCGCGATCTCGGCACGCACGTCGCCATGATCCTCGACGGCGGCGACTGCCGTGTCGGCGTGGAATCCACCGTGATCGACCTCACCGGTCCCAGGCCCACGCTTCTGCGGCCGGGCGGCATCGCGAAGTCCGCCGCCGAAGCGGTGCTCGGCGAGCGCCTGCGCCGGGCGAAGCCGGTCGCGGGGCCCGCGGCGCGGCTGTCGCCGGGACTGCTCGCCAGCCATTACGCGCCGCGCGCGCGCGTGCGCCTCGGCGCCCGCGCGCCGCAGCCGGGCGAGGCCTATCTGGCCTTCGGAGGATTGCCGGACTGCGGCGACGCTGCCGCGGCGCTCGATCTCAGCCCGCGCCGGGACCTTGCCGAGGCGGCCGCCAATCTCTTCGCGATGCTACGCGCCCTCGACCGCCCGGGCATCGCGACAATCGCGGTGGCGCCGATCCCGCGCCGACGGCTCGGGCTCGCCATCAACGACCGCCTCGAAAGGGCCGCGGCGCCCCGTTAGAGTGCCGACCAGCGGGGAAACGCCCATGAACGAAATCGACGCGATCGCGCGACTGAAGGACGTCCTGGGCGCCAAAGGCCATCTCGTGGGGCCGGACGCCACGGCTCGCTACCTCGTCGACTGGCGCGGTGCCTATCGCGGTCCAGCCCTGCTGGTCGCGCGGCCCGCGAACACGGCCGAGGTCGCCGCGTGCATGCGCATCTGCGCCGAGGCAGGCATCGCGGTCGTCCCCCAGGGCGGCAACACCGGACTGGTCGGCGGCTCGGTGCCGCGGCCCGAAGACGCCCGCTGCATCCTGCTCTCGCTCGAGCGCATGAATGCGGTGCGTCGCCTCGACGCGCTCGACTTCACGATCACGGTCGAAGCCGGCTGCGTGCTCAAGACCATCCAGCTCGCCGCCGAGGCGGCGGACCGGTTCTTCCCGCTCAGCCTGGCGGCGGAAGGCAGCTGCCAGATCGGCGGCAATCTCTCGACCAATGCCGGCGGGATCCAGGTCCTGCGCTACGGCATGGCGCGCGACCTCGTTCTCGGGCTGGAAGTGGTGCTGCCCAACGGCGAGGTCTGGAACGGGCTCAACGGCCTGCGCAAGGACAACACCGGCTACGATCTCAAGCAGCTCTTCATCGGAGCCGAAGGCACGCTCGGCATCATCACCGCCGCGGTGCTCAAGCTGTTCCCGCGGCCGCGCGCCATCGAGACCGCCTTCGTCGCCGTGCGCGACCCGGCGGCCGCGATCGAATTGCTGTCAAGGCTGCGCGCCGGGACTGGCGACGCCGTCACCGCCTTCGAGCTGATCGGTCGCAGCATACTGGACCTGGTCTACGCGAACATTCCCGGGAACGTCGACCCGCTGGCCGCACGCCACGACTGGTATGTCCTGGCCGAAGCCTTCGGCGCCGAGGGCAGTTCCGGACTGCGCGACGCGCTCGAGCGCGTCCTCGCCCAGGCGCTCGACGACGGGCTGGTGGCCGACGCGACCCTCGCCGCGAGCGCGGCACAGCGCCAGTCCTTCTGGAAAATCCGCGAGGACATGGCCGAGGCGCAGCGCCACGAAGGCGTGCCGATCCGCCACGACGTCGCGGTCGCGGTCAGCCGCGTGCCGGAATTCCTCGACCGCGCCATGCCGGCCTGCAGGGCGGCCCTCCCGGGCGTGCGGATCGTCGCCTTCGGCCATGCCGGCGACGGCAACATCCATTTCAATCTGCTGCCGCCGCGCGACGGCGACCCGCGCGTCTTCCACGACGAGATCGCGCGCGTCAACCGCGTTGTCCACGACATCGTCGTCGCGATGGGCGGCTCGATCTCGGCCGAGCATGGCATCGGCAGGCTCCGCCGCGACGAACTGGCGCACTACAAGCCCGGCCCCGCGCTCGATCTCATGCGCCTGCTCAAGCGGACTCTCGACCCGCGCAATCTGCTCAACCCCGGAAAGGTCGTGTGATGAGCTACGCGCCGCCGATCGACGACATGCGCTTCACCCTCGAGGCGGTTGCCGGGATCGACCGTCTCCGCGCGATCGGGACCGAGGCGGTCGACGCCGAGACGATCGGACAGATCCTCGACGAGGCGGGAAAGCTGGCGCGC
>JBIKXN010000076.1:0-11295 GCA_044355765.1 Alphaproteobacteria bacterium | reverse complement strand
GGTCGCTCAGGTACTCGTCGAGCGACGGCTTGTGGATCAGCGACATCATCCGGTGGATACCCTTGGGCTGCCGCGTCAGGCCTGGAAGCCAGCCCTTGTCCGACATCACCTCCGCGACGCGGAAGACGTCGAGATCGTCCGAACCATAAGTCACGATCGACAGATGCGGCGCGCCATGGACCTTGAGGCCGGGAACTGCGCCGATGCCGGCCTTGTAATCGTCGACGAAGGACATCAGTTCGCTCGCGATGCGCTGGTAGCCATCGATCCCGAGGTGTTGGAACGTCGCCCAGGCGCCAGCGACGCCCCCGGCCGGCCGCGTGCCGACGATCGTCTGGGTGGCGAACCGGCCGTTCGGCCAGCCGTCGAACTCGAAACCGTGGTGCTGGGCCATGTCGTCGCTGCGGTAGAACACGGTGGACGCTGGCTTCGGCGCAAAGCCGAATTTGTGGAGGTCGGCGGAGATCGAGGCCACCTCCGGAACGGCGAAGTCGAAATCCGGGATCTCCCGGCCGATCATGCGCGCGAAGGGCGCAAGGTAGCCGCCGACGCAGGCGTCGACATGCAGCCAGATGCCGCGCCGGGCCGCCAGCTTGCCGATCTCGGCGATCGGATCGATGACGCCGTAAGGGAAGGCTGGAGCCGAACCGACGAGCATGATCGTGTCGTCGTCGACGAGCGCTTCGAGCGCCGCGATGTCGGCTCTGAGATCCACGCCGACGGGAGCGCGGCGGACGTCGAGGTCCATGAGCCGCGCCGCCTTGTCGAAAGCGGGATGCGCGGATACCGCCACGACGATGTTCCCGCGATGGCGCGGATCCCCGCGCCGGCGCCGCGACCAGTCGCGACATGTCTGCACGGCCTGGATTATGCTCTCGGTCCCACCGGTCGTCATGAACCCGCGTGCACCCTCCGGCGCCTGGAAGAGGTCCAGCGCCATGTCGACGACCTCCGTCTCCATGCGCTTGACGCTATGGAAGGCGCGGTTCGCGCCGAGCGCGTTCTCGGTGAAATAGGACATGAACGCGGACTTGCCGGTTTCGTAAAGCTCTTCGCCCGCTTTGAAGACGTAGAGCGGCGCGCGGCCATGCGGCCAGTCGATGTCCAGCCCCTTGAACGCCTCAAGATCCGCAAGGACGGCCGCCTTCGGTCGTCCCTTTGATGGCAGCTTCGTGCGCATGGCTGGACGCTCCTGTCTGTCGTTCGTCGTTCGGCCGGACTTGACGAAGGAGAGCACCCGAGCCAAGCTTTCGTCAATGTCGAACCTATGTTCACTTGAGGCGAACAGACGCCGCTCGGGGCTCAACAGCGGCCTCGACCTCGTCGAGCTCCTCTCGATGGAGCGGTCGCCGGTGACGCTGACCCAGCTCGCATCGCGCGCCGGCATGTCGAAATCCGGCGTGCATGCGCTGCTGGCGACGCTGCTGCGCCGCGGCTATGTCGAACGCGTCGCCGATGGCGGCTACCGCCTCGGGCTCAAGGCCTTCGAAGTCGGTTGCGGTGTCGCGCGCGCGGGGCTCGGACCTGTCGCCGCGCCGCATATGACGGCGCTCGTGCGCGAGATCGCCGAAGGCGCGATCCTTGGCATGCTCGACGGCAGCGACGTCGTCTACATCCATCTGGTCGAGAGCCCGCAACCGGTCCGCGTCAACGCCGATCTGGGTGACCGCATACCCGCGCATTGCACGTCGACCGGGCTGGCGTTGCTGTCCGCGCTGGCCGATCGGGATGTCGAGGCGCTCTTGCCCGACACGCTCGAGGCGAAGACGTCGGAGACGATCACCGACAAGGCGCACCTGCTCGAGGAACTGCGTCGTATCCGCCTGCGCGGCTATGCGGTGAATCGCGGCGGATGGCGGCTGGACGTCGGCGGCGTGGCAGCCGTCGTAAGCGGCGCTGGAGGCGATGCCCTTGCCGCGCTCTGCGTGGCGGTGCCGCGCTACCGGATGACCAAGGAATGGCTCGCACGGGTGACACCGGCCCTGATCGCCGCCGCCGGCCGGATCGGCGATGCGGCGCGAGCGGGTAGCGCGGGCGACCCGTCGCGGCCCGCGCTGGGAGCTAGCACATGAGCGTGGCCACTTCGCAGCGCAGCTGGCGCATCGGGGTCGATGTCGGGGGCACCTTCACCGATCTGGTGGCGGTCGATGATCGCGGCGTCATCCGCGTGAGCAAGGTGCCGACGACGCCCGCGGATCCGGCTGCCGGCGTAATGGCCGCCGTCGCCGCAGCGGCGGCGAGCGAGGGGATGGAGCCGCGGGATTTCCTTGGCTCTGTCTCTCTGTTCGCGCATGGCTCGACGATCGCCACCAATACCGTCCTCGAGGCCAAGGGCGCCAAGGTCGGCATGATCGCGACCGCGGGATTTCGCGACTCGCTCGAGATCCGCCGTGGCCATCGCGACGATCCATGGGATCACCGCACGCCCTATCCGCCGGTACTTGTGCCGCGCTATCTGCGCCTTCCGGCGCGCGGAAGGATCGATCGCGAAGGCCGAGAGATCGAGCCGCTCGAGGAGGCCGACATCGCCGCGGCCGCCGCGGTATTCCGCGACGAGGCGGTCGAGGCGGTCGCGATCTGCCTCATGAACAGCTATCTCGACGGTCGCCACGAGGCGCAGGCCGCCGATCGGTTGCGCGAGGCGTTGCCGCATGTCCATGTAACGCGGTCGGCCGAGGTCGCGTCGGTCATGGGCGAGTACGAGCGCGGGTCGACGGCAGTGCTCGATGCCTATGTCGCGCCGCGCACCGTCAGCTACCTGACGGCGCTCAACGCCAGGCTCGCCGAACTCGGGCTACGCGTGCCGCTGCTTCTGATCCAGAACAACGGCGGTGCGGTCTCGGTCGACGAGATCGCCGGACGTCCGTCGTCGCTCCTGCTCTCGGGGCCGGCGGCAGGCGTCGGCGCGCTTTCCTACTTTGCGCAGGCCCTGGGCTCGAGCGACCTCGTTTCGATGGAGATCGGCGGCACGAGCTGCGACGTCATTCTCATGGATGGCGGCAAAGTTGCCTTCTCGGATCGGCTGGATATCGGTGGCTATGTCTGCATGTCGCCTGCGGTGGAGGTTCATACGATCGGAGCCGGAGGCGGCACCATCGCGCGGGTCGATGGCGCCGGGATGCTGCAGATCGGCCCTGATGGGGCAGGCGCGCGGCCTGGGCCTGCCTGCTACGGTTTCGGTGGTTCGGAGGCGACGATCACCGATGCCCAGCTGGTGCTCGGCCGGGTGCGCTCCGGACCGATCGCGGACGGATCGGTCGTGCTCGACCCGGTCAAGGCGGCCGCGGCGATCGGCGAGCGGATCGCGCGTCCGCTCGGCCTGTCGGTCGAGGCGGCCGCGATCGGGATGATCCGGCTGATGGATCAGAAACTGCTGCATGCGGTGCAGCGCCTGTCGAGCGAGCGTGGCCACGATCCCCGCCGCTTCGCCCTGGTCGCGGCGGGCGGCGCCGGACCGCTGCATGGCGCAGCGGTCGGTCGTGCCTTGGGCACCCGCCGGGTGTTCATGCCGCGGCTGGCCGGCGCCTTCTGCGCGCTCGGCATGCTGCATGCCGACATGCGGCACGACTATTCGCGGGTGCATCTCGCCGATCTCGACGACGCCGATCCGGAAGCCATCGGGCGCATCTTCGCCGAACTCGAGAACGAGGCGAGGCAGACCCTGGCTCGCGAACGTTTCTCGGCCGATGAGACGAGTTTTGTGCGTGCCATGGACATGCGCTACGTCGGCCAGCAATGGGACATCTCGGTGCCGGTGGCGCCTGGCCTGGATCCCGCCGCGATCCGGCGCGACTTCGAAGCGGAGCATGATCGTCTCTTCGGTCATGTGCAGCCCCAGGGTCCGATCGAGATCACCAAGCTGCGCGCCGCCGGGATAGGCCGGCTGCCGCCGCTGCGGCATCGCTCGCTGGAGCGCGCGGGCGCTGCGCCGCGTCCGGTTGCGACGCGACGCGCCTGGATCGGCACGGCAGACGGGTGGCGCGACACTCCGGTCTACGATCCCGCCGGTCTGCGCGCTGGCCATGAGATCCTCGGACCGGCGCTGGTGGACGAGGCTACGACGACGGTGCTGGTCGGCGCCGGCGATCGCCTCGCGATCGACGCGTCCGGCAACTACGTGGTCGCGATCGCGGAGGGGCGTCATGGATGAGATCGATCCCGTGTCCCTTGCCCTGGCGCAGAACCGGCTCGACCATATCGCCCGGCAGATGGGCTGGGTGATGGTGCGCACATCGCGCAGCCCGATCTTCAACCAGTCCCATGACTTCTCGTGCTTCATCACCGACAGCGTCGGTACGCTCGTCTCGCAGGCCGACGGCATCCCGATCCATACCGGCGGCGGAGGTTTTGCGGTGCGCGCGCTGCTGCGCGTCTTCGCCGGAGACATCCAGGAAGGGGACGTGTTCCTGCTCAACGACCCCTATGTCGCCGGGGGCAATCATCTGCCGGACTGGGTCGTTGCCTGGCCGGTCTTTGTCGGCGGACGCCTAGTCGCCTTCACGTGCAATCGCGCGCACCAATCCGACATCGGCGGTGGGGCGGCAGGCACCTACAATCCCCAGGCAACCGAGATCTTCCACGAGGGGATCCGGCTACCGCCTCTGAAACTCGCGCGTCAAGGAAAGGTCGATGACGGGCTCTGGCGCCTGCTGCTGCTCAACACGCGCACGCCGAACCTGCTCGACGGAGATCTGCGCGCCATGATGGGTTCGGCGCGGATCGGCGCCGAGGAGGTCGCCAAGCTCGTCGCGGGCCTGGGCGTAGAGGCGGCGCTGCGCCATTTCGAGGGCATCCTCGACCACGCCGACCGGCGCATGCGCGCCGCCCTGTCGAGCCTGCCCGACGGCGTCTGGCGCGCCGAGGAGCGCTTCGACAACGACTGTTTCGAGCCGATGGAAATTCCGATTCGCGCGACCCTGACCAAGAGCGGGGATCGCCTGACGGTCGACTTCACCGGCACCCATCCGCAGATCCGCGGCTTCAAGAATTCGTCGCTCGCGAACACCACCTCTGCGGTCTTCGCGGGGCTCGCCGCGTTCTTCGACGCGGATCTGCCGCGCAACGAGGGCACGTTCCGCGCCGTTACGATCGTTGCGCCCGAGGGGTCGCTGGTGAACGCTCGTTCCCCCGCGCCGCTCACCATGTGCACCGTGTTTCCTGCGCACGAGATCATGCACATCGTCTGGTGGTCTCTCGGTCAGGCGGACCCGTCACGCGCGCTGGCCGGATGGGGCAAGAATTCCTTTCCGATCTCGTCGGGCGCCGATGCCCGAGGTCGCACCTGGGTGATGTATCACTGGGGCGGCAATTCCGGCGGCGGCGCCGCGACCACCCGCGACGGCTTCAACCAGATGGGGCCGATGATCACGCTTGGCGGCCTCACGATCCCGAATGCGGAGACATACGAGCGCCTCTATCCGGTTCGCGTGCTCAGGCAGGAGCTTCGTACCGATGGCGGCGGGCCCGGATTGTTCCGCGGCGGTACCGGGGTCGCCTACGAGGTCTTGGTCGAGGCGCCGTGCGAGTATTCGTTCCGCTCGGAGGGAACGACGCGACCGACCGGACGCGGCACGGTGGGTGGCCATGACGGGCGAGTGGCCGAGGGGCGGTTCGGCGAGGTCGGGGGGGGCGAACGTGGAATGCCGCAATACGCGATCGTCCGCGCTGGCCCGTCGCGGCTGGCGATCCTGTCTCCGGGCGGCGGCGGCGTAGGCGATCCGCTCGACCGGCCTGTCCACAAGGTCGTTCGCGACGTTCGCGACGGCCTGGTCAGCGCGGCGATGGCGCGCGAGGCCTACGGTGTGGTGATGCAGTCCGACCTGCGGCGTGCGGACGTCTCGGCGACGGCTGCGCTGCGCAGCGCGCGCCGCACGCCGCCGCGCGTTGCCGACGGAGCGGTCCGATGACGGGCTTGCTCGGGGCGCTCAAACTGGCCGGCTTGCGGCTCGCGCTGCCGCTGGCGTTCTTGACGCTCTGGTATGTCTTCACCGAGGTGTTCAGGCCTTTCCATCCGACCCTGCTGCCTTCACCGCTCGCGGTCGGCAGGTTCTTCCTCAGGGTGGCCTCGAACGGAGAGCTTCTGGGCCATATCCAGGCGAGCCTTGCGCGAATCGCCTACGCGAATATGGCGGCCCTCGGTCTTGGCGTGCCGCTCGGGCTCGCCATGGGGCTGTCGCGCTCGATCGAGCGGCTGCTCGACGGGCTGCTCAGCGTATTCAGGCCGATCCCGCCGCTCGCCTGGGTCCCGTTGTCGATCCTCTGGTTGGGCATCGGTACGTTGTCGGTCGTCTTCATCACCTTCCTCGCGGCCTTCTTTGCCGTGCTGATCAATACGGTCGCGGGCGCGCGGTCGGTGGATAAGCTGCACATGCGCGCGGCGCTGTCGCTCGGCGCAGGCCGGCGCCGGCTGATGACCCATGTCGTCCTGCCGACCATCATCCCCTATGTCTTCACCGGCCTGCGGATCTCGATCGGCGTCTCCTGGATGAGCATCGTCGCCGCAGAACTGATCGCGGCATCGAGCGGCCTGGGCTACATGATCATCTATTACCGCGAGGTGCTGCGCACGGATGCGATCATCGTCGGCATGCTGACGATCGGCGTGATCGGATTGCTGATGGATCTCGCGGCGCGCATGCTAGAGCGACGGTTGATGCCCTGGCGCCCGCGGGGGCCCTTCGCATGAGCAGGATCTCGATCGAGAGCGTCGCCAAGACCTATGCCGCGGCGCGCGGCCAGAATGTCGACGCGGTGTCCCGTATCGACATGGACATACGCGCCGGCGAGTTCGTAAGCATCGTCGGTCCCAGTGGCTGCGGCAAGTCGACGCTGCTCAACATGATCGCGGGTTTCGAGAGCGTTTCCTCGGGAGCGATCCGTCTGGACGGCGCGGTCGTCGCGGGGCCGGGGCCGGAGCGCGGCATGGTCTTCCAGGATTATGCGCTTTTTCCGTGGCTCACCGTCGCCGGCAATATCGGCTTCGGTCCCGCCAGCCGGGGCCTTTCGCGGGCCGTCGTCGCCCAGAAAGTCAGATCGTGCCTCGAACTGGTGCGGCTTTCCGGATCCGAAGATCGATATCCGCACGAATTGTCGGGCGGCATGCGCCAGCGCTGCGCACTGGCGCGCTGCATCGCCAACGATCCTGACGTGATGCTGATGGACGAACCGCTCGCCGCGCTGGATGCGCTCACGCGTAGTTCGTTGCAGGACGAATTGCTCAGGATCTGGAGCGAGGCCTCGCGCGAGAGACCAAAGACCGTCGTCTACATCACCCATGCCATCGACGAGGCCATCTATCTGTCCGACCGGGTGTTCGTGATGAGCGAGCGTCCGGGACGGATCCGCAAGGAAATCGCCGTGCCCTTCGCGCGGCCCCGGCTGCCGGAGGTGCGGACCGATCCGGCGTTCCACCGTCTCGCCGACGAGATCTGGCTGTTGCTACGCAATTGAGGTCACGACCACCTCGAAGCACGAACAACCAAACCGCAGGAGGACAAATGCGCTTCAGAATCCTAACCGCCACCGCGGCGGCCCTCGGCATCCTGTGGTCGGCTGCCGGCCCCGCCGAATCGCAGACCAGACAGGCGACTGTCCGCATCGGTTGGAACCCTTTCGCCGGCTCGACGCCGATCACGTCGGTGTTGATCAACGAGAAGCTCTTCGAGCAGGAGGCTCGGAAGGTCGGCTACGAGATCACGGCGGAGTGGACGCAACTGATCGCTGGCGCGCCGCCCGCAAACGCGGCCTTCGTCGCCGGCCGTCTGGACATCGACATCGATTTCGCGACCGCGGCCATGGTGCCGCGGATCAAGCAGAAGGTTCCGATCGTCATCTTCGGCGTCCATGCCAGCCATCTGTCGAACGCCGTGGTCGTGCGGCCCGGCAGCGAGATCAAGGAGATCGGACAACTCGCCGGCAAGACGGTCGGCGTGCCCATCGGCACCAGCGCGCATTACACGCTCGCCAGCCTGGTCAAGTATCAGACCGGCAAGACGCTCCAGGAACTTGGAGTCAAGCTCGTCAACATGACACCAAACGACGGCATCAAGATGCCGACCGGTATCGATGCTGCCGGCGTCTGGGTTCCGATCCGCTTCATGGGCAAGACGCTAGGCACGGCGGAATTGCTTGCCGATTCCTCGGGCTTTGCCGGACCGGCCCACAGGACGCCGAACCGGCGCTTCGACGACGTCACGACCTCTTGGGCCCATCCCGAGGGATATCTCGTCGATCGCCTGTATCTTTGCGCCCGCGAGGCGTTTGCGAAGGAGCATCCTGACCTGCTGACGGCGTTCTTGCGCGCGCGCATCCGCGCGCAGCAGATCGCCACGGCAGACCTCGCCAGGTCGCTGGCGGCGGCGAACGAGTACTGGAAGCTGGACCCGTCGGTCGCCGCGCAGGCGCGTGATACCTATCCCGAGAACACCAATATCCGAAACGCGCCGTTCATCCTGGAATACGACGCGCTTGCGATCGTCAAGTCGAGCGAGTTCTTCCTTTCGCTCGGAACGATCGATGCGCCCGTGACCTGGGCCGAACTCCTGCCGGTGCTGACCGCCGGCGCGGCGCTTCAGAAGAAGGCCTGGGAAGAAGGTGGGTCGAGGCCGTCGGTCGCCGAGATGGAGGCCCATTTCAAGGGCTCGAACCCGACTTGGCCGGATCTCAATATCGCCGGTGGGAAGCCGATCTGGACACTCGCGGAGACCCCGAATTGGGGCTCGCGTCACTACAGATCCGGTCCGTTCGACGTCAGGAAGTGACGGGGACGTCCGGCTGCCAGCGGGATCTCGTCGAGCGACGGGATCCCGCGCCCGGGGAGCCGTCTCGGGCAAGGTCTTGATCCGCGCCGCCGGTCGTCGACATGTCTGGCGGGGAGTTTCCCGGCGGTGACGCTTGACGCGGCGCTGATCGTGGCCCATCTGTCGGGAAGTTCCGAGGGGAGCCCCGCGAGGGGCTGAGAGGTGCGCCGCGGGCCGTGTCTGAGCGGTCCGTCGTGCCGACCCTTCGAACCTGATCCGGGTAATGCCGGCGAAGGGACGGGACGGCTCGGCCAAAGTGTCCATGCACCGCGGCCGTCGCTTGCCGCCTCCGTCGCCGCCAAGCGGGAGGCCAGCAGATGCGTCGTTCCTTCATCCTTTCCATTGTCGCTGCGGCAGCCGTGTGCACGCTCGCCGCAGGTGCGGTCGCGCAGACGTCGCTGTCGGTCTACACGACTCTGGAGCAGGAATTCCTCGACGGCTTCCGCAAGGCCTTCGAGGCCGACAACCCGGATATCCGGATCGATTTCCTGCGCGATTCGACGGGTGTCATCACCGCGCGGCTGCAGGCCGAGAAGGCGACGCCCCGCGCCGACGCGATCTGGGGCCTCGCCGTCACTTCCGCGCTGGTGCTCGACGCGGAAGGCATCCTCGAGCCCTATCGTCCGGCGGATTTCGACTCGCTGCGCCCGGAATTCCGCGACCCGCGTCCGAACCCGACGTGGTTCGGCATGGAAGCGTGGTCGGCGGCGGTCTGCTTCAACACGATCGAGGCGGCCAAGCATGGTCTTGCGACGCCGCTGCGCTGGGCGGATCTGACCCGGCCCGAGTTCAAGGGCCGGATACAGATGCCGAACCCCGCCTCGTCGGGGACCGGTTTCTTCCATGTCGCAGGCTGGATCCAGATGATGGGCGAAGAGAATGCTTGGGCGTTCATGGATCGCCTGCACGCCAACGTCGCCGCCTATGTCCACTCCGGCTCGAAGCCATGCCGCGACGCCGCGACCGGGGAGTTCCCGGTCGGAATCTCCTTCGAACTGCTGGGTGCGCAACTGCGCACGCGCGGCGCGCCGATCGAAACCGTGATCATCGCGGAAGGCGGCGGGTGGGACATGGACGTCTTCGCGATCGTCAAGGGAACGCGCAACCTGGCTGCCGCGCGCCGTCTGGCCGACTGGGCGGCGAGCCGCAAGGCCAACGAGATGTACGCCGCCTTCGCGACGCAGGTGGCGTGGCCCGGCATCGAGAACCGCATGCCCAACTATCCCGCCGGCGTGGCGCAGTCGTTGATCCGCAACGACTTCGCCTGGGCTGCCGCAAACCGGGCGCGCATCCTGGCCGAGTGGACCCGGCGCTACGACGCGAAGAGCGCGCCGCGCTGAGGCGCGGGGCGGTATCGCGGTATCGGACATGGCCCGCGGGGGACGGCGGCGCTAGATTGCGCGGGATGATCCTGTCCGATGTCGCCGAATTGGCGGCCCGGCTCGGCCCGGGCCAACTGGTCGCCATCCCACCCGACTACTCGGGGGTCGCGATGGCCGCGACGCGCGCGCTGCTGGCGGCTGGGACGCGGGGCTTGCGTCTGCTCGCGGTCCCGACCGCCGGGCTGCAGGTCGACCTCCTCATCGGCGCCGGCGCCGTCGACGAGGTCGAGGCCGCGGCGATCACGCTCGGCGAGGCCGGGCAGGCCCCGCGCTTCGCGCAGGCGGTGCGCGCGCG
This sequence comes from Alphaproteobacteria bacterium, assembly GCA_044355765.1. Lineage (GTDB taxonomy): Bacteria > Pseudomonadota > Alphaproteobacteria > CACIAM-22H2 > CACIAM-22H2 > CAIOSQ01. Next base: position 820 of record JBIKXN010000076.1, on the reverse strand, counting down.
CGGCATCGCGATGCGCGACACGACCTGTCCTGCCGTGCACGCCGCGCTGCAGGCGGCCGAGAAGGGGATCCCCTTCATGCCGCTGCGCGGGCTGATCGGAACCGACATCCTCGCGCATCGGCGCGACTGGAAGGTCGTTCCGAACCCATTCGCGATCGACGAGGACCCGATCGTGCTCCTGCCGGCGATCTCGCCCGACGTCGCGCTGTTCCACGCGCCCATGGCCGATCGGGAAGGCAATGTCTGGATCGGGCGTCGCCGGGAACTCGCCACGATGGCGCATGCGGCGCGTCGCAGCCTCGTCACGGTCGAGCGCATCGTCGAAGCTTCGCTGCTCGCCACCGAAGCCAGCGCGGCGGGCGTCCTCCCCGCAATGTATGTCGAGGCGATCGCGGTCGCGCCGCGCGGCGCATGGCCGCTGGGCTGCCAGGATCTCTACGACGCAGACGGCGACGAGCTGGCGCGCTACGCGGCGGCGGCGCGCAGCGAGGCTGGCTTCGCGGCCTGGCTCGCTTCCTTTCTGGCGCATCCGGCGCGCGCGCCATGAGCGGCCCGGAGACCGGCGCGCGGCGCGAGGCGATGCTGGCGGCGATCCTGCGCCTGCTCGAGGGCTGCCGCACCATCGCCGTAGGCGCCGCGTCGCCGCTTCCCGGCGCGGCGGCGCTGCTGGCGCGGGCCAAATGGGGCGCGCGGGTGCTGATCCTGGGCAGCCGTCGCCATGCGAGCTTCACCGATGGCGGGCGCGAATTGTTCGATCTCGCGGGGCAGGGGCGGCTGGATGCGTTCTTCCTCTCGGGCGGGCAGATCGATGGACGCGCCG
>JBIKXN010000075.1:0-11318 GCA_044355765.1 Alphaproteobacteria bacterium | reverse complement strand
CCACCATCCGATCGTCCACGAACCGCGCCGAAGAGGGCCTCCATGACCGACACGACCGCCTATGTCCCGCCCCGCGTCTGGACCTGGAACAAGCCCAATGGCGGCACCTTCGCCAGCATCAACCGGCCCATCGCCGGCCCCACGCATGATCGGGAACTGCCCGTGGGCCGGCATCCGCTGCAGCTCTATTCCCTGGCCACGCCCAACGGGGTGAAGGTCACGGTGATGCTCGAGGAGTTGCTGGCGCTCGGCCATTCCGGCGCCGAGTACGACGCCTGGCTGGTCAATATCCGCGACGGCGCGCAATTCGGCAGCGGCTTCGTGGCGGTGAACCCGAACTCGAAGATCCCCGCGCTCATGGACCGCAGCGGCCCAGAACCGGTGCGCGTGTTCGAGAGCGGCGCCATCCTGCTCTATCTCGCCGAGAAGTTCGGCGCCTTCCTGCCCGCCGGTGCCGGCCGGGCCGAATGCCTGTCGTGGCTGTTCTGGCAGATGGGCAGCGCACCCTATCTGGGCGGCGGCTTCGGCCATTTCTATGCCTATGCGCCGGCCAAGTTCGAATACGCCATCGATCGCTTCACCATGGAGGTCAAGCGGCAGATGGACGTGCTCGACCGCCGCCTCGCGGAAAGCCGCTACCTCGCCGGCGAGACCTATACCATCGCCGACATCGCGACCTGGCCCTGGTACGGGGCCCTCGCCCAGGGCCAGCTCTATGGCGCGGCGGAGTTCCTGTCGGTGCACGAATACACGCATGTCCTGCGCTGGGCCGAGGAGATCGGACAGCGCAGCGCGGTCAAGCGCGGCCGCATGGTCAACCGCATCTCCGGCGATCCTGCGTCGCAGTTGCACGAGCGCCACGACGCCGGAGATTTCGAGCACCGCACCCAGGACAAGCTCGCGCGATGAGCAAAGTGGGCATGCGGCGCCGCGCGCGTCCGCGCTGCTGATCCGGTCCGGGTTCAGGGCCCGCCGAGCGGCGCCAGCAGCATCTCGACCAGACGCCGCGCGCTGGCGGCATCCGCCAGGGCGTCGATCTCGGCGACGAGCGCGCCATGGCGCGCCGCCCCGATCCTCGGCGCCAGCGACGCTTCGGCCTTCGCGCGGAGTTCCGCCTCGCTCAGCGGATCTTCGGGATCGCCACGCGCTTCGGTCGGCGCGCTGACCAGGACGGTGCCGTCGGCGAGCGTCACCTCCACGATCGCGACGCGGCGGGCGGGAAACAGCGCATCGAGTTCGGGGTCGGTCTCGGTGACGATGCGGCGCGCCATGGCCAGGGTCTGCGGATCGCGCAGTCCCGTTGTCACGGTCGCGCCGTCGACGACGCCATGCGCCAACATCGCAGCCGTCGGGAAGGGGAGCGCGTACTGCGCCGCATCGGAGTCGTGCGGCTCGCGCACGTCGAGGCGCGCGGCGGCATGGAAGGTGCGGATGCGCACGCGCTCGATGGCACGCCCCGCTGCCTCGGCGCGCAGCACCTGCGCCGCGGCCACCGAGGGCTGGGCCCAGCGGCAGATCGGCCAGGGCTTGAAATACTGCTCCAGGATACGCCAGCGGCTTCCCAGATCGCCCCAGAACGCCGCGGCGTTGTCGGCCTCGACCGAGATCGCCGGCGCGCCCGTGAACCCGCCCTGGGCGAGCAGCGCCGCGCTCAACCCCACCTGGCCACCATAGGTCGAGCCGTCCTTGATCATGGTCGGGAAGTCGATGCAGCGCATCATCTGGCTGCGCGGCCCATAGAACTCCGCAGTGCCCAGCGCGTGGCGCGTCGTGGCACGGTCGAAGCCCAGGGCGCGCGCGGCGACGGCGGCCGCCGCGAGCGCGTTCCATGCCCCCGACGTATGGTAATCCGGTGCCGTCGCATGCAGCGCGATGCCGGCCCGGTTGGCGATCTCGTAGCCGACCACGAGCCGGACGAGGAACTCCGCCCCGTCGCGCGAGGGCGCCAGTTCGTCCTCGAGCGCCAGCAGCGCCGGCAGCACGACCACGCCGGCATGCCCCTTGGTCAGGCGATGGCCGTCATGCGCGTCGTAGCCGTCGATCGTCGCGGCGCCGGCCATCGCCGCCCCGGGCAGCGACACGCGGCGGCCATCGAAGATCATGCGCGCGCCGTGCCGGCCGCCCAGCTGATGCGCGGCGGCGAAGTCGTGGACGATGCGCGAGACATGCGTCTCGCGCCCGCACGCCGCGACGCCCGCGAGGTCGAGCAGGCACAGCAGCGCGCGGCGGCGCACCGGATCGGGGATGTCGGCCAGCCGCAATCCATGAACGAAGTCGACCCAGTCGGCCATCGTGCTCCTCCGCGATGTCAGTTGTTCGATCGGATGGTGCTGCCGTCGACGCGCGTGCGCTCCAGCATGTCTTCGTCGAGTTCGAAGCCCAGCCCCGGCGCGTCGGGCAGGACGAGGTCGCCGTCCGCGTCGACGTCGAGCGGCGTGCGGAGCATGAAGTCGCGCCGCGCATTGGTCCACTCCGGCGGATCCCAGGGGAATTCGAAGAAGCCGCCGTCGGTGGCGCCGCCCATCAGCTGAGCGTTCGCCATCACGCCGATCCCGTTGCCCCAGCTGTGCGGCGTGAACGCTATCCCGTGCTCGCCGGCCATCGCCGCGATCTTGGCGAGACCGGTGATGCCGCCCACCGAGACGACGTCTGGCTGGAGGACGTCGAGGCAGCCCTCGGCGATCAGGTCGCGCAATTCGCTCATCTCGCGATCCAGTTCGCCGCCGGCGATGCGGAGATCCAGCTTCTCGCGCAGCAGGCGCATGCCCGCACGGTCGGCGCGGTGCAGCGGCTCCTCCATCCAATAGACGCCGAGCCTCTCCAGCTCGCGCCCGATCGCAAGCGCGTCCTTCGCTGTCCAGGCGGACATCGTGTCCCAGGGAAAGCGCCAGCCCTGGTTGCAGTCGACCATCAGCTCGAGCCTGGCGCCGATCCGCGCCCGCACCGCCTCGAGCGCGGCAATGTCGGCCCGCCAGTCGCCGCGCCGGAAGCGGATCTTCATCGCCTTGAATCCGCGCGCCACGACGCGCGCCGCGAGATCGGCCAGCGCCGGCGCGTCGCGCAGCGTTCCGCTCGACGCGTAGCAGGCGATACGCTGGCGCATCCCGCCCAGCAGCTTCCAGCAGGGCTGGCCGGCGATCTTGCCGGCGAGGTCCCAGAGCGCGAGGTCGAGCGGCCAGCAGCGCCCGTAATGGAAGGTGATGTGGCTGATGGCGCGGAAATGGCGCTCGAGCCGCAGCGGATCCTCGCCTATGAACAGATGCTCGTGGCCGGAGAAACCGAGCATGTAGTCGCCCGAGCCGATGCCCTCGAGACCTTCGTCGGTACGTACCCGCACGATCGTCGCGTCGAACTTCACCCGCGGACGCGAGGACCAGCTGGGCAGGAAGGGCGGATCGAGCGGCAGCTGATGCTGCGAGATCTCGATGGCGGCGATCTTCATGCCTCGGCCTCAGCTCTGGGACAGGACGCGCGCCGCGATGTCGAGCAGGTCGGCGTCGGTGACAGGCCGGCGGTTCGACTGGCGCATCGGCGCGTTCTCCGGCGCCGCCATCCGCTCGGCCAGGGCCGCGGCGGTGACGCCGGCGAAGCTGTCGGCGAGCGGGATCTGCACGCGCACCGCCCGCAACAGCCGCTCGAAGGCGCGCGGGAAACCCAGGCCTCGGGCGCCCATCGCCTCGGCGCATGCGGCCCAGCGGCCATCGTCCTCGGCCACGTTCCAATCGTTGGTCGCGAGCATCGCCAGCCCCACCGCGCGACCGTGATGGATCGCCCGCAGCGACCCGAGCGCGTGGCCGACATTGTGCGCGATCGCCGTTCCCGCGTTGTCGATGGCGATCCCCGCCAGCATCGCCGCGCGCTGCAGCGCCGCGCGCGCGGCGACATCGCGTCCGTCCGCGACGGCACGCTCGAGATTCCTCGCGACCAGTCGGATCGCTTCGTGCGCGTAGACGTCGTTGGCGCCGTGCGCGTTGCGATTGGTCGCCGCCTCGACGGCGTGAACAAGGGCATCGATCCCGGTCGCGGCGGTGAGCGGCGCCGTCAATCCCAGTGTCAGTTCGGGATCGAGCACGATCTCGTCGGCCTTGATGGCGTCTCCCCACAGCCAGATCTTGGTGCGGTCCGGCCGCGAGAGCACGGCGGTGCGGGTCGCCTCCGACCCCGTGCCTGCCGTGGTCGGAACGCAGATCGAGGCCAGCCGGCGCGCAGGAAACTCCCTCGCGCAGAGTTCATAGGCGGACGCAGGGGCGGAAGCGCCAGCGATCGCGGCGACGGTCTTCCCGAGATCCAGCGCCGAGCCGCCGCCGAGCGCGACGACGACGCGCGCGCCATGCCGGCGCGCGATCGCGGCGGCCGCGTCGGCGTGGGCGAGCGTCGGATCGGAGGTGAAGGCGGTGAAGCGATGGGGCTTGAGCTCAGCGACGCTCAGGCTATCCTCCGCCTCGTCTACCAGCCCGAGTTTCTCGACGCCCGGATCGGCCACCAGCAGCACGGCCTCGCCGCCGCCGGCATGGGCCGCCGCCAGTTCGCCGATCCGGCTGCGCACGCCGGCGCCGATCGCGACCCGCGGCACGCGTGCAAGTTCGTTGGACATTCCTTCGCCTCCGCCCCTCCCCGTCGCTATAGAGCGCCATGGCAGGCGCGGTCGAGAGCTTTCCGTCGGCGGCGAATTCGGCTAAACGCGGCGCGCCATGGAACCCATCGAAAGCCCCTGCCGTCGGATCTGCGTCCTCGATCCCGTGACCGATCTCTGCATCGGCTGCGGCCGTACGCGCGCCGAGATCGCGGCGTGGCGGGGACTGGAAGCGGATCGACGGCGCCAGGTGATGGCGCAACTGCCCGACCGTCTGCGCGACATGACGCGTCGCGACGTCCGCGGCGGCCGGACCTCGGGGCGCGCCGGTCGCCAGAACTGAAGCGGCGAACTCGCGCCGGTTTCCGTGCCTGCGGTTTTCGCACTAAGCTGGCCGCCGCATAGTGCGGAGGAACGCGAGTCCATGAAGTCCCATGTCCAGGCCGTCGTCGTCGGGGGCGGCGTCGTCGGCGCCAGCGTGCTCTACCACCTGACCAAGCTCGGCTGGCGGGACGTCATGCTGATCGAGCGCTCCGAGCTGACTTCGGGATCGACCTGGCACGCGGCCGGCGGCATGCACACCATCAACGGCGATCCCAACGTCGCCAAGCTCCAGCAGTACACGATCAACCTCTACAAGGAGATCGAGGAGATTTCCGGCGTCTCCTGCGGCGTTCACATCACCGGCGGGCTGATGCTGGCCGGCACCAAGACGCGTTTCGACTGGCTGAAGATGGTCCGCGCGCGCGGCCGCTATCTCGGCATGGATCTGGAATTCGTCGACCTCGCCGAGGCGAAGCGGCTCTTCCCGCTGATGGATCCTCAATACTTCGTCGGCGCGCTCTACGATCCGATCGAGGGGCATGTCGATCCCTGGGGCGTCACCAACGCCTATGTCAAGGCGGCGACGCTGCAGGGTGCCACGGTCGAGCGCCACAACCGCGTTATCGATACCGTGCCGCGCGCGGACGGCGGCTGGGACGTCGTGACCGAGAAGGGCACCGTCCATGCCGAGCACGTCGTCAATGCCGGCGGGCTGTGGGCGCGCGAGGTCGGGCGGATGGTCGGGCTCGAACTGCCGATCCTGGCGATGGAACACCAGTACATCATCTCGGAGGAGATCCCGGAGGTCGCGGCGTCGGCGACGGAGATGCTCCACATCGTCGATTCCGACGGCGAGATCTACATGCGCCAGGAAGGCAAGGGCATGCTGATGGGCACATACGAGCGTGCCGGCGTACCCTGGTCGGAACGCGAGACGCCCTGGAGCTTCGGGCACGAACTGCTCAACAACGACATCGACCGCATCGCGCCGTCGCTGGAGGTCGGGTTCCGGCACTATCCGGCGATCGAGAAGGCCGGGATCAAGAAGATCATCAACGGCCCCTTCACCTTCGCCCCCGACGGCAATCCGGTGATCGGCCCTGTCCGCGGCCTGCGCAACTACTGGGTCGCCTGCGGCGTCATGGCCGGGTTCAGCCAGGGCGGCGGCGTCGGCCTGTCCCTCGCCCGCTGGATGATCGAGGGCGATCCCGGCGCCGACATCTGGGGCATGGACGTCGCGCGTTTCGGCGACTGGGCGACGATGGCCTACACGAACGCGAAGGTGCGCGAGAACTATTCGCGGCGATTCCGGATCCGGTTCCCGAACGAGGAACTGACCGCGGCGCGACCGCTCAAGACCACGCCGATCTACGACCGGCTGAAATCCGCGAACGCGGTGTTCGGCGACTACTGGGGCATGGAGCACGCGCTCTGGTTCGCGCCGGCCGGCACCGAGCCGGCGGAGGAGATCACGTTCCGGCGCTCGAACGCGCATCCCCATGTCGCCGCCGAGGTGAATGCCGCCCGCACCCGCATCGGACTGACCGAGATCTCGAGCTACGGCAAGTTCGAGATCGAAGGCCACGGCGCCGAAGCATGGCTGTCGCGGATCATGGCGAACCGCATGCCCGGAATCGGTCGCATCGTACTGAGCCCAATGCTCAACGATCGCGGCAGGCTGATCGGCGACTTCACGATCGCCCGGCTCGCCGCCGACCGTTTCTTCCTGGTCGGGACGATGGCCGCGGAACGTTTCTACCAGCGCTGGTTCGAGCGCCACCTGCCAGATCGCGGCGTCGCGGTACGCGCATGCGCGAATGCGTGGACCGGACTTTCGATCGCGGGGCCCGGTTCGCGCGCCCTGCTGCAGAAGCTTGTCCGCGACGATCTGTCCTCGTTCCCGTTCCTGTCCTTCCGGCGGATGGATATCGGCATGGCGCCGGCGATGGTCGGACGCATCTCGTTCACCGGAGATCTCGGCTACGAGATCTGGATGGCCCCGGAGTACCAGCGCTACGTCTACGACCTGATCGCCGATGCCGGCCGGGAGGCGGGCGTGAGGCATTTCGGCAGCCGCGCGCTGAACGCGATGCGGCTCGAGAAGGGCTTCGGCAGCTGGGCGCGCGAATACCGCCCGCTCTACTCGCCGGTCGAGGCCGCGCTGGGTCGCTTCGTCGCCTGGGACAAGCCGGACTTCATCGGCCGAAGCGCGGCGCACGACGAGCGCGGCTCGGGCGGACGCCTCAGGCTCTGCGCGTTCCAGGTCGATGCCGGCGACGCGGACGCGATCGGCGACGAGCCGATCTGGCACGATGGCAAGCCCCTCGGCTGGGTGACCTCGGGAGGGTACGGCCATTTCGTCGGCACCTCGCTGGCGCTGGGCTATGTGCCGCGCGAGGTAGCCGACGCGATCGACGGCTTCGAGATCGAAATCATCGGCGAACGGCGCAGGGCGAAACGGCTCGCGGCGCCGCTCTTCGATCCCACCGGGGCGAGGATGCGCGGATGACAGCGCAGCGCCGGGGACGGCGCGAACGCCCGGCTGCGGCGGCGGCGGATTCGACGGCCGCCGTCCTGCCCCAGCCCCGGCTCGGCTTCCCCCCGGTTCCCGCCGTCTCGGCCGACGAACTGGACGCGATCCACCGCGCCTCGCTCGCCATCCTGGAGGAGATCGGGATGGATGTGCTGGACGCCGAGGCACGCGACATTCTCCGCGGCGCCGGCGCCGCGGTGGACGCCGCGGGCCCGCGCGTGCGCTTCGACCGCGGCCTCGTCGAGGCGACGATCGGCAAGGCGCCGACGAGCTTTGTTCTGCATGCCCGATCGCCGGTGCGCAGCGTCGAGATCGGCGGCGACGCGATCGCCTTCGGATCGGTGGCGAGCGCCCCCAACGTCGCCGACCGCGCGCGCGGGCGACGGCCGGGCAACCGCGCCGATTTCGACGACCTCCTGCGCCTGGCCCAGAGCCTTCCCGCCGTGCACGTCATCGCAGGCTATCCCGTCGAGCCGGCCGACATCCACGCCTCGGTCCGGCATCTCGACGCGCTGTTCGACATGCTGACGCTGTCCGACAAGCCGATCCACGCCTACAGCCTGGGCCGCCAGCGCATCCTCGACGGCATCGAGATGGCGCGCATCGCCCGCGGCGTCGATCGCGCGACCCTGGAGCGCGAAGCCTCGCTGTTCACGATCATCAACACCTCGTCGCCGCTGCGGCTCGACGAGCCGATGGCGCAGGGCGTGATCGAGATGGCGCGCGCAAACCAGGCGGTCTGCGTGACGCCCTTCACGCTGGCGGGCGCGATGGCGCCGGTGACGATCGCCGGCGCCGTAGCGCAGCAGAACGCCGAAGCGCTCGCCGGCCTTGTGCTGGCCCAGGCCGTCCGCCCGGGTTCGCCCTTCATCTATGGCGGCTTCACCTCGAATGTGGACATGAAGTCCGGCGCCCCCGCCTTCGGCACGCCGGAATACATGAAGGCGGCCCTGCTCGGCGGTCAGCTCGCGCGACGCTACGGCCTTCCGTACCGGTCCTCGAACGCATGCGCGGCGAACACCCTCGACGCCCAGGCCGCGTACGAGAGCGTCTTCTCGCTCTGGGGCGCGATCATGGGCGGCACCAACCTGCTCATGCACGGCGCAGGCTGGATGGAAGGCGGGCTGCAAGCCAGCTTCGAGAAGATGGTCCTCGACGCCGACCTGCTCGGCATGGTCGCCGCATTCCTGCGGCCCGTCGGAGTGGATCGGGAGGAGCTTGCGCTCGACGCGATCCGCGAGGTCGGACCCGGCGGACATTTCTTCGGTTGCGCGCATACCCAGGCCCGCTATCGCTCCGCCTTCTTTGCGCCGATGCTTTCGGACTGGCGCAATCACGAGGCGTGGCGCGAGGCCGGCGCGCCCACCGCCTACGACGCCGCCCATCGCATCTATCGCGAGAAGCTCGCCGCCTTCGTGGCCCCGCCGATCGACCCCGCCGTGCGAGAGGAACTGACCGCCTTCGTCGCGCGACGCAAGGAAGAGGGCGGGGTCAGGACCGATTTCTGAGCCATGATCCCGCATGTCGACATCGCACCGCTGTTCGGCCCGCCCTCGCCGACGCGCGATGCCGCCGACGACGCGATATATCGCGCGGCGGCGAATCCCGGCTTCCTGACGGCGAGCGGTCATGGCCGCCTTGCCCCCCACGACGACGCGACACGCGCGCGGCTACTCGCGATCTTCGCGCTGCCCGAGGGCGAGACGCGCCCATTGTGGCGACGCAAGTTCGACCCCGCGCATGCCAATGTCTATCGCGGCTGGTTCCCGCTGCAGCAGGGCGAACGCACCCACAAGGAAGGTATCGACATCGGTCCCGACATCGCGCGGCCGATCTCCGGGGAAGCGGACGGCGACCCGTTGCGCGAACCGACGCCGCTGCCGCCGGACGCCGCGCTGCCGGGGTGGCGCGCCGCGGCGGCCGGCTACTATCTGGCCATGGAAGGCATCGGCCTCGCCCTGATGCGCGCGATCGCCCGCGGTCTGGGCATCGACGAAACGCATTTCGACGCGGCGTTCGCCGACGGTATTTCGACCCTGCGGCTGATCCGCTATCCCGCCCGATCGCGCGAAACGCTTTCCGGAATCGCTGGGATATCGGCCGAAGGCGACCCCGGCGGTCGGCACCTGATCGGCGCGCCGCATGTCGATTCCGGCTTCGTGACCATACTCGCGCAGGACGGAGTCGGCGGGCTGCAGGCGCGGGCGCGCGACGGCGCATGGATCGACGTTCCGCCGGAAGCGGGCAGCCTCGCCGTCAATTTCGGGCGCCTTCTGGAGCGCTGGACCGGCGGCCGCATCCGCGCCACCGAACATCGCGTGGTCGGCGATTTCGTCGAACGGCGTTCGATACCCTTCTTCTACGAACCGGCAGCGGATGCGCGCATCGCTCCGCTGCCGCTGCCGGGTTTCCCAGACTTCGAACCCTTCGCCTATGGCGACCATCTCTGGTCGTCGATGACGCGCTTCGTCGAGTTCCGAGGCCTGGAACTCGCGCGGCGCCCAACCGGAGTGCGAGCCGCATGAGCACCGTCACCGAACCGCAGACCAGGCGTGGACGCGGCGCCGAACGCCGCCCGCGCGACCGTCGCGGCGGCGTGCTGACCCGCCAGTCGCCCTGGGCGCAGCCGAGCAACCCCTACCGCCCGTTCGAGATCCTGTCGGCGGACGAGTTGGAATCGATCCATCTTGCCGCGCTCGACATTCTGGAGCGCATCGGCATCTCGGTGCAGTCCGATCGCGCCCGCGCGCTCTGCCGCGCCAATGGCTGCGAGATCCTCGCCGATGGACAGCGCGTGCGTTTTCCGCGCGAGGTCGTGATGGCGGCGATCGCAAAGGCCCCGTCCCGCTTCGGCATGGTCGCACGCGCCGCCATCAGGGACATCCAGGTCGGCGGCAACGCCGTCGCCTTCACGCCGGTGTCCAGCGCGCCGAACTGCTCGGACATCGTCGGCGGAAGGCGGCCTGGAACCACGAAGGATTTCCGCGACCTCGTCAAGCTCGCGCAGGGCTTCAACGTTTTCCACATGCTCGCCGGATATCCGGTCGAGCCGATCGACATCCCCGTGCCAGTGCGGCACCTCCACGCCGTGCGCATGATGATCGAGCTCAGCGACAAGATCCCGCGCATCTATGCCCACAGCGTCCAGCGCGTGCGCGACGTCCTCGAGCTGGTGCGGCTGTCCCATGGCGCGACCGCCGAGGAGTTCCGCGCCGCGCCGCGCTGCATCACCGTGATCAACACCAACTCGCCGCTGCAGCTCGACGGGCCGATGGTCGACGGGATGATCGAGATGGCCGAGCACAACCAGGCGGTCGTCGTGACGCCCTTCACGCTGGCCGGCGCGATGGCGCCGGTGACGCTCGCGGGCGCCCTGGCGCAGCAGAACGCGGAGGCGATCTCGGCGCTGGCGATCGCGCAGTTCGCGCGTCCCGGCGCGCCGGTCGTCTACGGCGCGTTCACGACGGCGGTCAACATGCGCACAGGCGCGCCGACCTTCGGCACCCCTGAATATGCCAAGGCGGCGCTGATCTCGGGGCAACTGGCGCGTCGCTACCGCCTTCCCTACCGGTCGTCCGGCATCGCGACGGGCAATGCGCCGGACGCGCAATCGACGTGCGAGAGCATGATGTCGGCTTGGTCGGCGATCACCGGCGGGGTCAACATCCTGCACCATGCCGCCGGCTGGCTCGAAGGCGGGCTGACGGCCTCGTTCGAGAAGCTGGTGATCGACGTCGAGGCGCTGCAGATGTTCGCGTCCTTCCTGACGCCCGAGCGGATCGACGCCGAGACGCTGGCCGTCGACACGATCGCCGAGGTGGGGCCGGGCGGTCATTTCTTCGCCGCGCCCCACACCCTGGCACGCTACGAGACGGCGTTCTACACGCC
>JBIKXN010000074.1:0-11330 GCA_044355765.1 Alphaproteobacteria bacterium | reverse complement strand
GGCGAAGGCGCGGCAACTCGCCTCGTCGCCCGCGTCGCAGAGCGCCAAATCCCCGGGCGAGACCACCAGGTCGCGCGCGCGCGTCGGCGGCAAACCGGGCGCCAGATCCAGCCGCGCGCCCTCGAAAGCCAGGATCGCCGTCGCGCCGGCGGGATGCGCGGGCGGCACGGCTAGAGCGCCAGCGTCAGAAGGCCGCTGACGCCGATCGCCGCCAGGGCCGCGCGCACGAAACCGATCGCGACCACCTGGGACGACTCGCGCGGGCGGCTCAGCGCCGTATGGCAGCAGATCACGCCGACCGCGAAGCCGACCATCAGCGCCTTGACCGGCACCAGCAGGTAGTCGCCGGCGCCCATCGCGTTGACGACGATGTCGGCGAAGGCCGCGGGGCCGATGCGCACCACCCCGAGGAGCGACGCCGCGAGATAGCCGGCCAGCAACGTCGCCGCGATGAACAGCACGCTCAGCACGAAGCTGGCGATCGCCATGGCGATCGTGCGCGGCACCACGTAGACCAGGAACGGATCCACGCCCATGCCGTCGAGCATCCGCAACTGCCCGCCAGAGCGCATCTGGGTCAACTCGATCAGCACGGCGCTGCCGCTGCGGCCGATCAGGATCATGGCGACCATCATCGGCGCAAGTTCGCGCACGACGACGGCCGCGATCACCTGACCGACCAGATCCATCTGTCCCGCGTCGCCGAGCCAGTACAAGGTCTGGTAGACCAGACCCAGGCCGACCAGCAGCGCCAGGACGCCCGCCGCCGGCAGCGACCCCAGCAGCGCGTCGCGCACGTCGCGCGTGAAGGCGTCCCTGACGGTGCGCCGCCATGTCGAGCCGCGGACCGCGAGCGCGACGACCGCGGCCGACATCGCGGCAAGGCCGATCAGCCAGCGCACGGCCGAAACGACAGGCGCGCCGATCGCCGCCAGCGCGGCGCGCGAGCGAGCGATGCGCGCAGTGCTCATTCCCGGCCCGCCAGCAGATAGATGGCGATCTCGCCTGCGCCCGCCTGATAGAAGGTTCCGCGCGGCTGGAACACGAACGCGCCGCGCAGGAACGCGTGGGCGCTCTGCGACACCGCGATCGCGCCAGGCAGACCGGTTTCCGCCAGACGCTCGGACAGCCGCACCGCGTCGCCCCAGAGATTGAACACGGGCTCGCCCGCGGCGATCTCGGCGCCGAGCGCCGGGCCGCAATCCAGCCCGAGGCGGAAGGCCGCGCTGTGGCCGAGCCCCGCGAACACCGTCGCAGCCTGGTCGCGCAGGTCGAGCGCGGCCTCGGCCAGCGCGACCGCGGCCGCTGCGGCAGAGCCCGGCGCGAAGCCGGCGGCGAGCACGAAACGGTCGCCGGAGAGCTTCGCATAGCCCAGCGCGCGTCGCCCGGCGACCCGCGCCGCCTCGGCCGCGAGCCGCTCGAGGGCGCTCGCGCGCCGCCCCTCGCCGGACGCCGCCTCGGCCAGTGCCGCCGCGTCGGTGGCGACCAGGGTGAGGACGCAGACCTGTTCGAACAGCCGCACGGGCCCGTCCGGCGTGGAGACCGCGGCGGCGAGCAGCGTCCTGCGGCCGGCCCGCGCGGGCACTGGCGGCGAAAGGTCGGCGGGCGCAGCCGCCGCCGCGTCGTCGCTCCGCACGGGCGGCGGCGTCGCCGGCGACACGGTGCGGTCGCGCGACGCGGCGCCGTAGCGCACGGCCAGCAGGCCCGCCGCCGCGCGCGCGAAGACGGGCACGCCGTCGGCGCTCCAGTCCTCCAGACACAGAAAACCGATCCAGTCCGAACCGGAGCGCATCGGCACGACCATCGCCGCGCGGGTGCCGAGCGGCGCGAGGCAGCGGGCATGGAACTCCGCGAGCCTCGGTTCGCGCGCCGCTTCCTGCGCCACGATCGGCGTGTCGTCGCCGACATCGAGCGCGGCGAACAGCTCGGACGCGTCGCGCCGCGCGACGACCAGACCACCCGTATGGCCGTCATGCTCGCGGTCGCGGCAATCCTCCAGCCGTACCGCCTCGCCTTCTCCGGCGCCGATCCGGAGCCAGACCCCGGCGCGGCGCGCGACGGTCACGCGGGCCACCACGCGGGTCAGCACGCGCAGCGCGTCCGGACGCTCCGGGTCCAGGATCGCCGCTTCGGCGGTCAGCGCGGCGAAAGCCGAACTCTGGGCGGCGCGGCCGTCCTCGCGCTCGACCAGCATCCGCGCGGCGCGGTCGGCGCGCAGTCCCTGGCGCGCAAGGACGGCGGCGAACAGCGCCACCATCAGGACGATCGCGGCGGACATGGCGATCGTGGAGCGGTTGTTGAGCGCGACGAAGCCGACGAAATCGGCTTCCGGCACGACGATCAGCGCCGCCCATCCCCGGCCGGCCGCCGCGATGGGCGTCGCCGCCGTCAGATAGCGGCCACCATCTACCTCGACCATGCGCCGTCCCGGTCCCTCGACGCGCAGCCGGTTGTAGGCGCGGACCACGGCCGGATCGTCCAGCGCGCCCACCGGCAGCGGTTCGAGCGTGTCGCCGAAGCGACGGAACGTCCGCGCAGGATCGGCATGCGCGATCATCATGCCGTCGGTGTCGACGATCACCGCGCGGCCGTTCCGGCCGATCTCCAGCCGCGAGAGGAATGCCGACAGGCTCTCGAGCGCGACATCGGCGCCGAAGACCGCCCGCACCCCGCCGTCCTCGCCGCGCAGGGCACGCGACACGGTCACGCCGGGTCGCTGATCGGTGAAGAAGATGTACAGGCTCGACCATGCGAGCGCGTCGCCGGCCTCCAGCGCCCCTCGATACCAGACGCGCTCGCGCGGGTCGTAGGTGTCGTCGGGATCGGCCTCGATCGCGACCGTGTTGCCCTGCCGATCGCGTCGGGTCCAGGTCGTCGCGCGGCCTTCGGGCCCGTGCTCGATCACCTTGGTGTCGAGCGCGCCCGAAGCCTCTCGCCGCACCATCATGAAAGATCCGTCGGGACGCGCGTAGCTGACCAGCGCGATCTGCGGATTGTCGAACAAGGCCTGCCATCCCAGCGCCTCGGCGGCGCCCTGCGCTGGCCCGAGGAACGCGCCGTCCGACAGCACGCCGCGCAGCAGTTCGAGGATCCGCGGCGCCGGTCCCAGGAAGGACTCCACCTCGCGCATGATCCGCTGTTCCTGCGCCCGGATCACCTCGTCCGCCAGGTCGAGCGCGTCGCGCCGGTTCGTCGTCACCGAATGCCAGGCGATCGCCGCGAGCGCCGCGATGACCACCGCGACGCCGGCGATGGGCAGGCCGACCCGCATGAAGGCTTGGCGCCGCGCGCGCCGCTGACGGCCCGGATCTATGACGACGTCGCTTTCGGCCGTCCCTGCCAACGCGCCCCTCCCTGGTCCCGCGGATACGGACCAGCTTAGGCGAAAGGCGGCATCGCGCAACGGCGCGGGATCACGACGGCAGCGTCGCGATCAGCCTGCCGCCGACGCGCACGGGCGCGATCCGCCGCGCGAGGCCGGTTCCGTCGGCGATCTCCGCGAAGACCCCGCACAACGTGCCCTCGCCTTCCGCCGGGGACAGACGCTCGCCCGGCATCTTGCGCACGAAGCGCTGGATGGCAGCCTCCTTCTTCATGCCGATCACCGAATCGTAGTCGCCGCACATGCCCGCGTCGGTCTGGTAGGCCGTGCCGCCAGGCAGGATCTGCGCATCGGCGGTCGGAACATGGCTGTGCGACCCGACGACCAGCGAGGCGCGTCCGTCGCAGAAATGCCCCAGCGCCATCTTCTCGCTGGTCGCCTCGCCATGCACGTCGACCATCAGCATGTCGACGCCGGCGCCGATCCGCTGCGTCGCCAGAACCGCTTCGACACCGGCGAAGGGGTCATCGAGCGGATCCATGAACAGCCGCGTCATCACGTTGACCACGACGACGCGCCTTCGCCCGACGGTGAAGACGCCGATACCGCGGCCAGGCGCGCCGCGGGGGAAATTGATCGGGCGCAACAGGCGCGGATCGGCGTCGATGGTCGACAGGATCTCGCGCTGATCCCAGACATGGTTGCCGGTGGTGATGCAATCGACCCCAGCTTCGTAGAGGTCGCGCGCCGTGCGCTCGGTGATCCCGAAGCCATGGGCGACGTTCTCGCCGTTCGCGATCACGAAATCGAGATCGAGCCGACGCCGCAGGTCGGGGACGTGGCGCGCGACGGCATCGCGGCCGGCGCGGCCGACGACGTCGCCCAGGAACAGCACCCTCATGGCGCGCCCGCGAAGCGGCGCAGACCGGATTCGGTCGCCACCATGTCCAGCCGCTGATCGAACTCCTCCACCGGAAGCGCCTCCATCTCCTGCGCCGCGAAGCCGACGCCGAGCGCGAGCGGTTGCTCCCCGCATCCGCGCATCGCCGTCAGCGTACGATCGTAATACCCCCCGCCATAGCCGAGGCGGAAGCCGCGCGCATCGAAAGCCAGCAGCGGGACGAGAAGCACGCTCGGCGACACGCGCGGCCGCTCGGGCGAAGGTTCGGAAGTTCCGAACCCGGCCGCCACCAGCCTGTCCATGGGCCGCCACTCGCGGAAGGCGAGCGGCAGACCGCTGCCGGCGACCACAGGCAGGGCGCATCGATGGCCGCGCTTTGCGAGCGCCTCGAGGACGGGCTGCACGTCCATCTCCGCACCCATCGGCCAGTAGCCCGCCACGACCGCATCCGGGCTCCAGGGCGATGAATCGAGGAGGAGATCGCGCAGGAGGCGCGCCGCCGCCAAGCGCCTGTCGGTATCGATCGCCGCACGCCGCGCGCGCAGCAACGGCCGCAATCGGCGCTTCTCGGCGGCGGGGTCGCGCATCGGCAGAAGACCGTTTCCGGATGATCCGAGGGACGGGGTTCGTCCGGCTCGGCCGGGCGAGAAAGGAGATGGACGGAGCCACGCCGGCCGTTGGCGCTGAGATCCTCTGCGGCCCGCTTGACGCAGGTGGGCGCCGTGTTGCCGAGACCGCAGCCCCGGCAGGGACAGCTCCCGAGAGGTAAGGTATCGGCCCCAGGGATTGTTAGGCCTGACGCACCGCGCAGCCCCGTCCAAGCCACAATCTAGGGCAAGACCGTACAGACGACAACCGTCGCGGCCGCGCGTCAGCGCGGCGGGGCGAGGCGATCGGCGACGTCGGAGAGGCGATCGGCGAGACGCTCGAGTTCGCCCGCGAGCGCCGCCTCGCGTGCGGTGAGCCGCGCCTCCAACTCGGCGAACCGCGACTGCAGGTCGCCGTTCTCGGAACGGCCGCGCGCATCGGCCGCCGCAGCCCCTTCCGCGGTCCGGCGCCCGGCCTCGGCGATCTGATAGGCGTCGCCGAGTTCGTCGGCGAGCGTGAGACAGGCGAGCAGCAGCAGACGCGACTCTCCCACCGTCCCAACCTGCGCCGCCAGTTCGCGGACCTTGGTGTCGACATACTTGGAAAGCGCGATCAGACGCGCCTCCTCGCCCGGTCCGCATCCGACGACATGCGGCCTGCCGTTGATCTCGAGCGTCACCTGCGCCATCGCCAGCTGCCTCTCAGCGATCGAGCGCGGTTTCGACGGCGCGCGCTTTGGCCAGCGCCGCCTCGACCCGCTCGAGCAGCGCGTCGACCGCCGCGGCGATGCGGTCGGTGTCGGTGGCGGCGCGGTTCCGTTCCGCGGCCGTCTCGATTCGCGCCAGCGAGGCATCGATGCGGCGCAGGGCATCCTCGATCCGGCTCATCGCAAGGCCTCTTCCATTTGCGCCAGAAGACCTCCAAACGCGGGCCGAATCAAGGTTGACGACCTCCGGTACGGTCGGCATGTTCCGGCGCGCATGAGCGCCGCCACAGATAGCGCACCCGCCGCTGTTCCTTCGCCCCTCGCCGCCAACCAGAGCCCAGAGCATGCGCGCATGGCGAATGCGCTGCGCGCGTTGGCCATGGATGCGGTCGAGAAGGCAAAGTCGGGTCATCCCGGAATGCCCATGGGCATGGCCGACGTCGCCACCGTCCTGTGGACGAAATTCCTGAAATTCGATCCGACCGCCCCGCACTGGGCCGACCGCGACCGCTTCGTGCTGTCGGCGGGACACGGGTCGATGCTGCTATACGCGCTGCTGCATCTCACCGGTTTCGCCGACATGACGATGCAGGAACTGACGCGGTTCCGCCAATTGGGCTCGAAGACGGCTGGGCATCCCGAGTTCGGCCACGCCGACGGGATCGAGACCACGACCGGTCCGCTCGGCCAGGGCCTCGCCAACGCGGTCGGCATGGCGATCGCGGAACGCTGGCTCAACGCCCGCTTCGGCGACGCCGTCGTCGACCACCGCACCTTCGTGATCGCGGGCGACGGCTGCCTGATGGAGGGGATCAGCCAGGAGGCGATATCGCTCGCCGGTCACCTGCGGCTCAACCGCCTGGTCGTCCTGTTCGACGACAATGGCATCTCGATCGACGGCCCGACCTCGCTGGCCACGTCCGAGGATCAGTGCGCGCGGTTCGCGGCGAGCGGCTGGAACACCCAGCGCGTCGACGGGCACGATCCGGTGGCCATCGAAGCGGCGATATCCGCCGCGCTGCGCAGCGATCGCCCGTCGATGATCGCCTGCCGGACCACCATCGGCTACGGCGCGCCGACCAAAGGCGGAACCGCCGGCGCCCATGGCGCCCCGCTCGGCGGCGCGGAGATCGCCGCGACGCGCGAAAGGCTGGGATGGACCCACGCCCCGTTCGAGATCCCGATCGAGATCCTGCAGCGCTGGACCCAGGCCGGCCATCGCGGCGGCGCCGCGCGCCGCGCCTGGGAAGGCCGCCTGTCGCGCATGCCTGCGGACCGGCGAGCCGAATTCCGGAGGATGCTCGCCGGCACCTTGCCCAAGGACCTGGACGACACGGTCGCCGCCTTCAAGGCGCGGCTGATCGCAGACAAACCGAGCGTGGCGACCCGTGTGGCGTCGCAGAACGCGCTCGACGTGCTCGCCGCCGCCATTCCCGAATTGATCGGCGGCTCGGCCGACCTCACGGGCTCCAACAACACCAAAGCCAAGAGTCAGGCCCCCTTCTCGGCGGCACAGTACGACGGCCGCTATATGTATTGGGGCGTGCGCGAACATGCGATGGCCGCGGCCATGAACGGCATGGCGCTGCATGGCGGCGTCGTCCCGTATGGCGGCACGTTCCTCGTCTTCACAGATTATTGCCGCCCGGCCATCCGTCTGGCCGCGCTGATGGGCCTGCGCGTCGTGTTCGTGATGACGCATGACTCGATCGGCCTCGGCGAGGACGGCCCGACCCATCAGCCGGTCGAACATCTCGCCGCCCTGCGGGCGATCCCGAACCTCGCGGTCTTCAGGCCGGCCGATGCAGTCGAGACGCTCGAGTGCTGGCAGCTGGCCCTGCAGCGCAAGGATGGTCCCAGCGTCCTCGCCCTCACGCGCCAGAACCTGCCGGCGCTGCGCGTCGACGGTGCGCCCGCCGAGAACCGCTGCGCGCGCGGCGCCTATGTTCTCGCGGAGGCAGAGGGCGGCGACCGGCAGGCGACCCTGATCGCGACCGGCTCCGAGACCGCGCTCGCCATGGAAGCGCGCGCGCTCCTCGCTGCGCGCTCGATCCGCGCGGCCGTGGTCTCGATGCCGTGCTGGTCGCTGTTCGAGCGTCAGACCGCGAGCTACCGGCGCGCCGTGCTCGGCGGCCCCCGCGTGGCCAAGGTGGCGGTCGAGGCCGCGCTGCAGTTCGGCTGGGAGCGGCATATCGGACCGAAGGGCGCCTTCGTCGGCATGCCCGGATTCGGCGCGTCCGCACCGGCTGCCGATCTCTATCGCCATTTCGGCATCACCGCCGAAGCCGTCGCGGAGGCGGCGGCCGCCCTCGTCTGACGCCGCCGCGCTCAACCGCCACCGACACGGAGACCGCCACCATGACCGTCCGGATCGCCATCAACGGCTTCGGCCGCATCGGCCGACTCGTCCTGCGCGCCCTCCACGAATCCGGGCGGCGCGACGTGGAGATCGTCGCGATCAACGATCTGGGTCCGGTGAAGACCAACGCGCATCTGCTCAAGCACGATTCCGTGCACGGCACGCTGGCGGCGACGATCTCCACGGGCGACGATTGGATGGATCTGGGCGCCGGACGGATCAAGGTCACCGCCGAGCGCGATCCGTCCAGGCTGCCCTGGGGGGCTCTGGGCGTCGACGTCGTCGCGGAATGCACCGGCATCTTCACCGCGCGCGACAAGGCGGCGTCGCATCTCGCGGCCGGCGCCAGGCGCGTGCTGGTCTCCGCTCCGGCCGACGGCGCGGATCTGACCGTGGTCTACGGCGTCAACCACGACCAGTTGAAGCCAGAGCACACGGTCGTCTCCAACGCGTCCTGCACCACCAACTGCCTCGCGCCGGTCGCTCACGTGCTGCACAACGCCTTCGGCATCGAGCGCGGATACATGACCACGATCCACGCCTATACCGGCGACCAGGCC
Organism: Alphaproteobacteria bacterium; assembly: GCA_044355765.1. Lineage (GTDB taxonomy): Bacteria > Pseudomonadota > Alphaproteobacteria > CACIAM-22H2 > CACIAM-22H2 > CAIOSQ01. The sequence continues at coordinate 2,894 of JBIKXN010000074.1, read as the reverse complement.
ACCGTCGACACGCTGCACAAGGATCTGCGCCGCGCGCGCGCCGCCGCGCTGTCGATGATCCCGACCTCGACCGGCGCAGCCAAGGCGGTCGGCCTCGTTCTGCCCGATCTCAAGGGCAAGCTGGACGGAACGGCGATCCGGGTCCCGACCGCGAATGTCAGCCTGATCGACTTCAAGTTCGTGCCGCGGCGCCGCGCGAGCGTGGAGGAGGTCAACGCCGCCATCCGCGAAGCCGCCGCCTCGCCGCGACTCTCCGGCATCCTCGCGACCAACAGCGAGGAACTCGTGTCGAGCGACTTCAACCACAACCCCGCCAGCTCCACCTTCGATCTCACCCAGACGCAGGTGGTCGATGGCGGCCTGATCCGCGTCCTGAGCTGGTACGACAACGAGTGGGGTTTTTCGAACCGCATGCTCGACACGGCCGCGGCGCTGGGCCGGCTCGGCTGAGGCGTCGCAGGCTCCCGCGGCGATCAGCCGATCTGGCGCGCGATCCAGGGGCCGGTCAGGCGCGCCGCCGGCAGCGGCAGCGATTTCCATGCCGCGCGCAGGAGCCGGAAACGTGGGTTGCCCGGATCCAGCCGCGGCGGGACGCCGCGAAGCGCATGCAAGCGCGCCGACATCGGGCGCGCCGCGAAGCCCCAGCTGCGCTTGTACGCGTGACTGCCGCTGCCGATCCGGCTGCGACCGAAATCGAATACGCTCGCGCCGCTCTCCCGCCCCGCGCGCATCAGGTTGAAATACAGGAAATCGGCAGCGCGGGCCGACCTCGCCGCGCGCGTCCCGCCGGCATAGAAGGGCTGGATCGTCGCCTTGTCGCGGATGGCGAAGCATCCCGCCAGGATCTGCCCGTCGCGGCGGACCACGAACACCTCGCAGCACCGCGGCAGCGCCGCCACCAGCGCATGCAGGAAATCGCGCGTCAGCAGCGGGCTGCCCAGATCGCGATAGCTCTCTGCCAGGACGGGATAGAACGCGTCGACGCCTGCGCCGCGGACGAATTCCAGGCCCTGCGCGAGGCTGCGGCGAACCGCGTGGCGCCGTCCCTTGCCAGGGATCGCGCGCAGCGCGGCGACATCGTCCGCCGCGATGGGGGCACGGAACCCGGCATGCAGTCCCGCGCGCGTCACCCATCCCGGCGCGTCGACATCCACGGCGCTGTCGCGCAATTCGACATGGCCGACATCCAGTGCCGCACCGAGCCTGACCGCCTCCGCCTCAAGTTCTGACCGCGCGCTGGGGTCGTCGGCGAGCGCGCCGCCACCCGTCGCGAAGGCGACCGAGATCAGCGCGTCGCCGAAAAGCGGGCTGCGCCGATGGACGAGCGGAAGAACGCCGGCGATCCGCCGGCCACGCAGGACCGCGAGCGGGATCGCCGCATGGCCGAGCGCGCGCACCACCGCCTCGCTCCAGCCGAAGCGATGGAAGACGGTCGCGCCCGGAAAAGCGTCGACATAGGCGTCCCATTCGGCCGCGCGATCCGCCCCGATCCGCGCGACGGTCACGTCGCGCGGCAGACGGGGCGTGCCGGCTCAGCCGCCGATGCGGTTGCCGAGCAGGCGGGTCCAGCCATGCGGATCCTCGGCGGTCCCATACTGGATGCCGACGATCGTGTCGTAGAGGCGGCGCGTAAGGTCGCCGGTCTTGCCGCCGTTGACCAGGTGGCGCTCACCCTTGAAGCCGAGTTCGCCGACCGGCGAGATCACCGCGGCGGTGCCGGTGCCCCACATCTCAAGGGTTCCCGCCTTCGCGGCCGCGATCACTTCGTCGATGGCGACCGGTCGCTCGGAAACCTTGAACCCCCAGTCGCGCAGCAGCGTCAGCACCGAATCGCGGGTGATGCCGGCCAGGATCGCGCCGTTGAGCGGCGGCGTGACCACCTCGTCGCCGATCTTCATCATGATGTTCATCGTCCCGACCTCGTCGAGATAGCGATGTTCGACACCATCCAGCCAGAGGACCTGGGTGAAGCCCGCCTTCTTCGCCTCCTCGGCGGCGAAGAGGCTGGCCGCGTAGTTGCCCGCGGTCTTGGCGGCGCCTAGGCCGCCCTTCACGGCACGCACATATTTGTCGGACGCCATGATCCGGACCGGGTTCATGCCTTCCTTGTAATACGCGCCCACGGGACCGACGATGACGTAATAGATGTACTTCTTGGCGGGATGGACGCCGAGGAAACGCTCGGTCGCGATCACCGTGGGGCGGATGTAGAGCGACGTCCCCGGCGCCGACGGCACCCAGCGCTCGTCGACCTCCACAAGGGCGCGGATCGATTCCTCGACCATGTCGACCGGCAGCTGCGGAATGCAGAGATATTCGGCGGAGCGGTTGAGCCGGCGCGCGTGGTCGCCGGGGCGGAACAGGCGCACGCGGCGGTCGCGGCCGCGGAACGCCTTGAGGCCGTCGAAGATCGCCTGGCCGTAATGCAGGACGCAGGTCGCCGGATCGAGCGAGAAATTCTGGTACGGCACGATGCGCGGGCTGTGCCAGCCCTGGCCGTCGTCGTAATCCATCAGAAACATGTGGTCGCTGAACACGTTGCCGAAGGACAGCGTCTCGTCGGCGGGCGTGGTCCGCGGGGTGGTCGTGCGGGTGATCGAGATCTGGGTCACGGGCGGCGTCTCGCGCAACGGTTGGGAACGAAAAGGGCGGCAAGGTTACGCCACTCGCGGCCGCGGTCAAAACCTCTCGGCGCGCGCGCCCATGCCGACACGACGCGGCAGGGCTGCAGGCCCCACCGGTCGCGGCCGCGCTGGCGGCATGCCGGCCAGCGGCCTAGCTTCGCGCCATGCCCCATGTACCCGCCATCAGGGTCCATTCCCTCGACGAGGCCAGGATCGCGCTGGGCGTCGCGCGCGAGCTGCGCCGGCCCGTGATCCTGGTCAGCGCTCCGG
>JBIKXN010000073.1:0-11333 GCA_044355765.1 Alphaproteobacteria bacterium | reverse complement strand
ATACGCGCTCCGGCGCCACCCAGGGCCATGCCGCGAGCACCGCGAAGACCGCGGCGAGCGCCAGCGTGACGCCGGGCGGGGGGGCGTGCGTCGCGGCTGTCCTCATGTCGCCCCCTTGAAGCCGAAGACGTCGAGCTGGATGTCGAGCGGCAGGTCGTCGGCGGCGCCGGTCGACTGGCGCGACTGGAGGCGCAGGCCATCGACGCGCAGGAACGGACGCCCTCCCTCGACGGCGTCGAGGAACCGCGCGAGCGCCGGAAGATCCGCGCTGCCCCGCAACCGGATGCCGGCGCGCGTCATCCCCAGCGCGCTGTCCTCGGAGAGGCTCTGCAGCCCCTGCAGCGACACCCCGGCGGCAGCGGCGGCAGCCTTGATGCGATCGCTCAGCGCCGCGAAGACCTGGGCCGTCGGCAGGTCCTCGAGCAGCAACTCGGCGGACGGCCCCCGGCCGGAGACCTCCGCAGGCGCCGTCGCCAGCGCACGCTGCCGCGCGACGAGCGCCTCCGCGCGGGCCACGCGAGCGCCCGATGCCTCGCGGGCCTCGAGATAGATGGCGACCGGGCCGACCCAGATCCCGACGCAGAGCAGGGCGAGGATGGCGAAAGCGGCTGCGCGCGCCGCCAGCGTGCCGGGCCGGATCATCGCGCCACCTCGGCGAGGATGGCCGAGATCTGGAACCGTTCGAGGCCGGTCGTCGGGTCGCGCGCGATCGGCGCGCGGAACGTGACGCGCTCGAAACGACCGGTCCGCTCGAGCGCCGCGGCCAGCGCCGCCGCCGAAGGCGAACGGCCGTCGAGGACGATCTCCGATCCCGTCAGCGACAGCGAGACAAGCCAGGATCCGTCCGCGATCGCGTCGCTCAGCAGCGCCATGGTCTCGATCGCGGCGGGTCGCGCCGCGCGCAGCCGTCGCAGCGCCTCGACGCGCTCGCGATCGCGGGCGGCCTCTTCGCGGACGGCGAGGCCGCGCGACGCAGCCGGTTCGAGGAGCGCGCTCTCGCGCGCCAGCCGCTCGAGCCGCGCGTGATCCGCCAGCAGCGGCGAGGCGAGGCTGGCGGCCCCGGCGATGAGCGCCAGGATCAGCGCCGCGTTGCGCAGCCAGGCCCCGCCGCGTCCGGCCGGGCGGGACGGAGCGAGGAAGCTCGTGCCGGCCCGCGCGGCACCCGGCAGATCCGCGGCGACGAAGGCGGCGACCGGCACGGCGAGCGCCGCGAGCTCGTCGCGGATGGCTGCCACCAGCGCGAGCGGGGCGACCGTCACCTCCACCTCGTGGAAGCCGGACGCGCGCTGCGGACCGGGATCGCGGAAATACCAGCACGCCTCCTCGACGGGAAAAGGCAGATGCTTGGAGAGTTCGAAGCGCAGCAGCCGCGACAGGTCGGCGCGCGACGCCGCGGGCACGCGCAGGCTGCGCGTCAGCGTATCGGCCGCCGGCACCTCGACGACGATGCCACCGCGCGCACCGGCCAGCGCCGACCACAGATTCGGGTCGATCGACGCATGTTCGCGCGCGGGCCGCTTCAAGCGCCCCAGCAATCGCCGCGCGGGACCGGCGCCGCGCCACACGACGAAGGCCTCGGCGGAGGCCTCGACGACGACCGCGTCGCCGGCCGGCGCGAGGCGAAACGCGACACGGATGTCGGACCACGCGTCGTCGAGCTCGCCAAGCCACCATCGCAACGCGCGCACCGGGGCCGAAACGCCCGCCGCGCCGTCCTGCAGGTGTCGCGTACGCCCTAGGTCGATCATCGCCGCCGTCGCACCGGATTCGCCCTTCCGGCAGGGAAACTACCAGATGCCGGGCGCCGCCGGCACCCTTGGCCGATGGCGCGCCACCGCCGCTGTCATGCGGCCGGTCAGCGCGGCGCGGGCAGACGCCGCGGCGGCTGCGATCGCCACGCAAGCGTGCGCCAGGGGCGCTGCGGCTCGCCCGTCAACCGGACCACGCGCTCGACGCGCTGGACGGTGCCCCCAGGCAGCACGGCCTCCGCGTGGATGGTGAACACCTCGCCCGGGCTCGCGGTCAGATAGCGCGAGGGCGGCAGCATGTCGTAGACGGAAGCATCTTCGCCCTGCGCCGCACGCATCGCGCGCCGCGCGAGGAAATGGTCGACGAGACCGGGGCTGTGGCCAGGCACCGCGAGCAGCGCCTCGCGCGTCGCCGCGCCCGGATCGATCCCGAACGCCCCGGAATGCACGGTGACATGGGGCATAAGGGCGGCCAGCAGATCCGGATCGGTGCCGGAGAGCGCGGCGAGTTGCCCGGGCGCGACGAAGATCCGCCCGTCGAGCGCGAAGCCCGGCGCCGGGCAGCGCGGATCGATGCTGCCGCGATGGGCGAGGATCCGACAGGCGAGCGCGCCGGCCTCGGCCTCGTCGCGGCCGATCGCGCGAACGAGACCGGCGAGCATGTCCCAGGGGGCCTCGTTGAGATCGATCCGGCCGTTCTCGTCGATCAGCGCCCAGCGCCCGGACACCTCGCCGTCGGACCATGGCTCGGGATCGCCGGAAACCGTGACCCGACCCTCGGCGCGGCGGGACAGCAGCCGCGCGAGGGCGATCTCGGTCGCTCCTTCCGCCGCGAGCTGGGCCCGCGCCAGCGCGATCGCGTTGCGCGTCACCAGCGCTTCCGTGCGCGCGCCGCCCAGGATCGCGAACAGCAGCGCGGCGACGAGGCCGACGCTCCAGAGCGTGACGACAAGGATAGAGCCGCGCTCACCCGGCGCCACGCCGTCCCGGGAATTCATGGCTGGCGGGCCTCCGGATCGGCGGCCTTGGGGCGCACCACGAGCGGCGCCGGATCGCCCTCGCCGGGACGCCCCCAGGCGACGGCGATGCGCACCAATATCGGCAGGCGGCGCGGGTCGTTCCAGGAGCCGTGCCAGCGCGCGGCCTCGTCGCCGTCGGCAAATCCCCAGTAGGACAGCGCTATTCCTGCCACGTCGTGCGCCAGGACGATCCGCGACGCCAGGCCGCCGTCGCCGGGCTGGCGGACAAGCACGAGGCGCGACCCGCGCGCGCGGTCGCCGCCGGGCTCCAGCGCCAGCGACGCCTCGACGAGCCCGGCGCTGTCAGCCGAAAGCGCGAGGAAGCTCAGCGCGTCGCCTGTACCGACGAACGGCCGGCGCGCGGCACCGCCGAGCTCGGGCGGCAGCGCCGACTCGATCTCGCGCCGCAGCCAGAACGCGACCAGGCGGCGCTCGTCGATGCGGGCCGTGGCGCCGGCGAGCTGGCCGAAACCGCGCAGCGCGATCGCGATGCCGCCGGACAGGACGAGCATCACCAGGCCCGCAAGCGCGAGCGCGACCAGGATCTCGATCAGCGTGAAGCCACGCTGGCGCAGTGCGGCGCGCCGACGCGCGGGCTTCATGGCGCCACCGGCAGCAGGCGATGCGTGGCGAGTTCGACATGGCGCCGCGCCCTGCCCTCGCTCCAGGCGACGACCACGGAGACGCGAAAGAGCTTCGGCGCAGGGCCGCGCGGCGTCTGCGGCGGCTCCACGGCCTCGACCGCCAGGTCCCATCGATAGCGACCGTCGGCGACCCCGAAGCTTCGCCCCGGCGCCAGCGCCTCTTCGACGCCGGCGAGCGCCAGCCGTTCCTGCGCGACCAGCAGCGCATCCTCGACGCGGTCCGCGCGCAGCGCGGCGTCCGCGCCGCGTCGCACCGCCGTCGCGACGAGGCCGAGGATGGCACCGACCACCGCGAGAGCGACCAGGGTCTCGACCAGCGAGAATCCCCGGCAGGCGCGGCGGCGCGCGACCATGCCGTCAACCCGCTTCGCGGATGCGGCCGGTGACCGGCTCGACCAGGATCTCGCGCCGCCGCTCCGCGGCGCGCAGCAGGACGCGCCCGCCCGACGAACCGCCGATCGCATGGAAGACGATCGGCGTCGCGCCGGACGCCGCCACGCGTCCATTGCCCGCAAGCGCCTGGCGGCGACCGTCGACCCATAGCGCCCGGCCGCCCGGATCGATCGCGACGGCGACGTCCCGGCCTTCGGTGAGCGCCAGGGCACGCGCGGCGCGCAATCCGTCGCGCAGCTGCGCCGCCGCGCCGGCGAGGTCTCCCGCGGCGCCGAACCCCACCGCGCGCGGCGAGGCCAGCGCGGCGGCGAAGCCGAGCAGCGCGAGCACCACCAGCATCTCGACCAGCGAGAAGCCGCGCGCGCGCATCACGGCCGGTTGAAGATGGCGCCGCGCCCGGGTGCGCCGTCCCCGGCATCCGAGGGACCGGAGGAATAGACGTCGAAGCTCCGTCCGTCCGTGCCGGGGATGCGGTAGCGATACGGCCTGCCCCAGGGATCGAGCGGGACGGCACCGCCGCGGAGATACGGACCCTGCCAGCGCGGCGCCCCGGTCGGCGCCACGAGCGCCTGCAGGCCCTCGGGATTCGTGGGATAGCGGCCGACATCGAGCCGGTGCAGTTCCATGGCCGCCGCGATGTTCTCGATCTGCAGCTTCGCGGTATCGATCTTGGCGCGACCGAAATAATCCATCACCCGCGGCGCCACGAGCCCCGCGAGCATCGCCATGATCGCCAGCACCACCAGCAATTCGACCAGCGTGAAGCCGGCCGAGGCCGCGCATGCGCGCTCGGGCGTGCCTGGCGGGCGGGCGGGACGGCCCCGAACAGGGTGGGCCGCAACAGGGTGGGCCGTAACGGTGCGGGCCGGAACGGGGCGGGTCATGGGCCGATCTCGTAGACCTCGAGCACGGAGCCGAAAACGCCCCAGATGATGGCCCCGATCAGCAGGCCAAGCGCAAGGATGCTGACCGGGGTGACCAGGCTCAGGATCACGGCGCTGGCCGCCTCGACCTCGCGCCTGGACAGATCCGCGGCGCGTCGCAGCATGCCCGGAAGATCGCCCGTCTCCTCGCCGATGCGCACCAGTTCGAGCGCGACCTCCGGGAAGACGCCGCCGCGCGCGAGCGCCGCAACCGGCCCCTCGCCGCGCTCGAGCGCCTCGCGCGCCGAGTCCAGCGCGGCCGCGACGGCGCGATTGCCGATCGCCGCGCCGGTGGCCGCGAGCGCGAGGCGGAACTCGACCCGCGCGGCCAGCAGATGGCCCAGCATCACCATCGCGCGCTCCGCGAGCATCTGGCGCAGCAGCGGGCCCGCGAGCGGCAGCGCCAGCAGCGCGCGGTCGACGGCGAGACCGAGCCGCGCGTCGCGGCGGCCGGCGGAGACCAGCGCGATCGCGCCGGCGAGCGCCGCGAGCAGCAGCGGCACGAGCCAGGCGGCGACGTCGGAGGCCGCGAGCAGCAGCTTGGTCTGCAGCGGCAATTCCCGGTTCATCTCGCGCAACAGCGGCTCGAAGCGCTGCACGAAGAAGCCGAGCAGGAAGGCGACGGTGGCGATGCCCACCGCCAGCACCGCCGCGGGATAGGCGAGCGCGGCCACCAGCGCCTGCGACGTCTGGCGCCAGCGCTCCTGCAGCGTCGCCAGGTAATCCAGCGCGCCGGCGACGTCCGCGCGCGCCTCGCCCGCGGCGAGGACCAGCGCATAATGCGGCGGAAAGGCGCGATGGCCTGCGCAGGCCGCGGAGAACTGGCTGCCCGCGCGCAACTGGCGGTGCAGTTCGTCGGCGACGCGTCGGACCCGCAGCGGTCCGCGGCCCTGCGCGATCAGCTGCAGCGCGCGATCGAGGCGGATCCCCGCCCCGGTGAGCCCGGCGAGCTGACGGGCAAACAGCGCCGGTTCGGCCCGGCGCAGCCGCGTGCCGCCGCGGGTCGCGGCGCCCGGCGCGGTCCCCCTCGCCACCGGCGCTATGTCGGTCGGAAAGACGCCGCCGGCCTGGAGCGCGGCCACCGCGGCGGCCTCGCTCTCGGCCTCGATCTCTCCGGCGACGGACGCGCCGGCCGGGTCGACGGCGCGATACCGGAACAGCGCCATCACGCCCCCCCGGCGACGCGCAGGACTTCGTCCACCGTCGTCTCGCCCGCGAGCGCCTTGCGCATGCCGTCGACGCGCATCTCGACCATGCCCGCCGCGCGCGCGCAGCGCCGCAGGGCGGCGAGATCCCCGCCGCGCAGGATCTCGTGCCCGAGCGCGTCGGACATCACCAGCAATTCGCCGATCGCGACCCGGCCGCGATAACCGGTCCCGGCGCAGTGCGGACAACCGACCGCCCTGTGGAGCCGCGCGCCCGGGTCGCCGGGCTCCAGCACCTCGGCGAGCCCCGCGCGCTCGAGGATCGCCCGCGCGACGAAGGCCGGCGCGCGGCATTCGGTGCACAGCCGCCGCACCAGACGCTGCGCGAGCACCGCGCGCAGCACCGAGGCGACCAGCAGCCCTTCGAGACCGATATCGAGCAGACGCGCGATGGTTCCCACCGCATCGTTGGTGTGCACGGTCGACAGCATCAGGTGGCCGGTCAGAGCGGCCTGCGCCGCGACGCGCGCCGTCTCGGCGTCGCGGATCTCGCCGACCAGCAGCACGTCGGGATCCTGGCGCAGCAGCGCGCGCAGGACGCCCGCGAAGTCGAGCCCGATCGCCGGGTTGACGGCGATCTGGTTGACCCCGGGAAGCTGGTATTCGACGGGATCCTCCACCGTCAGGATCTTGCGCTCGGGCGCGTTGAGCCGCTGGAGCAGCGCATAGAGCGTGGACGTCTTGCCGCTGCCGGTGGGACCGGTGACGAGGACCATGCCGTTGGCGAGGCCGAGCAGGGCTTCGAGCCCGTCGCGCAGCGCCGGACCGAAGCCGAGCGCCGCCAGATCGAGCGGCGCGCGCTGGCGGTCGAGCAGGCGCAGAACCACGCTCTCGCCATGCAGCGTCGGCACGGTCGAGATGCGGATGTCGATCTCGCGGCCCTCGGCGACGACGCGAAACCGCCCGTCCTGCGGCAGCCGGCGCTGCGCGACGTCGAGTCCGGCGAGAATCTTGATCCGGTTGACGATGTTCGGCGCCAGCGCCGCCGGCGGTGGCTCGATCGCCCGCAGCAGCCCGTCGATGCGCAGCCGCAGCGTGACCCGCGCCTCCGCCGCTTCGACATGGATGTCCGAGGCGCGCGCCGCGACCGCGCGCGCCACAAGCGCGTTGACGAAGCGGATGACCGGGTCGTCGCTGGCGAGGTCTCCCAGGCGCCGCATGTCCTCCGCGCGCGCTCCCGGAGCGTCCTGCGGCCGCCGTTCCCCGTCGCGCCCGCCGGCGCCGTAGAGTCGCTCGGACGCCGCCGCAAGCTCGCTCGCCACGGCGACGCGCGCGCGCACCGTCCGGCCGGTGGCAAGCCGCACGGCCTGGAGCGCGAAACCGTCGGTCGGGTCGGCCATCGCAAGGTCCAGCGTGGCCCCGTCGTCGGCCAGGGGCAGGATCCTGGCGCGCTGCAGATAGTCCGCCGCGATGCGGCCTACCGGCACGGGCGCGGGCGGATAGTCGTCGGCCCGGGCTAGCTCGAGGCCGAGCAGGTCGCAGAGCGCAAGCGCGAGCGCCCTCTCGTCGGCGAGGCCGAGCCCGGCGAGGATCACGACCTCGCTTTCGCCGCGCGCCTCGCGCAGGGCCAGGATCCGCGCGCGCTCCTCGGCGGCGACGATCCCACGCGCGACAAGACCATCCACGACGGACGTCGCGGCGTTCATGTCGGCGGATCCCCGTGGACGGCGCGCAGAAGGAAAACCGCCCAGCCGGCCGCGCAGAGGAAGGGGCCGAAGGGGACCGCGTCGCCACGCGCCAGCGGTCGGCCCGTGACGTGCAGCGTCGCGACGCCGGCGAGGCCAAGCAGGGCGGCACCCAGCAGCGCCGCGGCCACGCCGTCCGCACCGAGCCAGAACCCGATCGCGCCGAGCAGCCTCGCGTCGCCGCCGCCGAGCCCGTCCACGCCGCGGATCCGCCGATACAGCGCAGCGGTCGCCGCCAGCGTCGCGAAACCGAGCGCGCCGCCCAGCAGCGCATCCACCGTCCGGTCGATGCCGCCGGCCGCCGCCAGCGCCAGACCGAGCACGGCGGTGGCGCCGGTCGCGACATCGGGCAGCACCCCGCGCTTCAGATCGATCCAGGCCATCATCAGGAGCAGCCAGCCGAAGGCGGCGGCAGCCATTGCGCCGGTGCCGGGCCGCAGCGCCGCAGCGAGAAGCCCGATCGCGAAGGCGATGGCAAAACGCGTGCGCGGCAGCGACGCCTCGACCCGGACCGCGAGGGGCGGCAGGGCCTCGGCCCAGACCTGTCGCCGCAGCAACGCGTCGGTCATGCGGGTGGTGGCGAAAGCGCCCAGCGCCGCCGCGGCGACGATCGCGACCATCGAAGGCGAAAGAGCGTCGATATCGAGTGCTCCCGGAGCGATGCTGCGTCTCGCGGGCAAGCTACATTGCGAGCGCGCGGCTTGGCCAGTAGGATACCGGCACGTCGAATCGTCCGCAGTCTCGCGCGAGATGCGGTGCTTGGGCAGGAGGAGCGATGCGCGCTGTATTGGTGCTGATCCTGGCGCTTCTGCCCACGGTGGCGATGCCGCTCGACGTGCCGCAATACGGCAAGGCGACGCATCTGGGCGTCGCTTCCTGCGCCGGCAGCACCTGCCACGGCGCGGCCGAGCCGTTCAAGACGTCCAACGTCCTGCAGAACGAATACATCACCTGGCAGCGGCACGACCCGCACGCCAAGGCCTACCGGGTGCTGCTCAACGAGCAGTCGCAGCGCATCGCGCGGAATCTCGGTCTGCCCGACGCGCATACGGCCAAGGAATGCCTCGACTGCCACGCCGACAATGTCGAGGCCAATCGCCGCGGCCGCCAGTTCCAGATCACCGACGGCGTCGGCTGCGAGGCCTGCCATGGCGGGGGCAGCACCTGGCTCGGCATCCATATCTCGGGCGCCAGCCACGAGGACAACGTCAAGGCCGGCCTCTATCCCACAGACGATCCAGTCGCCCGCGCCGAACTCTGCCTCTCCTGCCACTACGGCAACGACCGCAAATTCGTGTCGCACCGCCTGATGGGCGCGGGGCATCCGCGCATCGGCTTCGAACTCGACACCTTCACCGCCACCCAGCCGGCGCATTTCGCGATCGACAAGGACTATGTCGAGCGCAAGGGGCGCCAGAACAGCGTCCAGGTCTGGGCGATCGGCCAGGCCATGGCGCTCGCCCGCACCATGGATCTGATGCTCGACCCCAATCTGGGCTCGACGGGGCTTTTCCCCGAGCTGGTCTTCTTCGACTGCCACGCCTGCCATCATCCGATGAGCGACCTGCGCTGGACCGCGCGGCCGTCGACCGGGCTCGGTCCCGGTGTCATCCGGCTCAACGACTCCAATGCGATCATGCTGCGCGTGGCCGCCGCGCGGACCGCCCCGGAACTGGGGCGCGCGCTCGGCGAGCGCATGCGGGCGCTGCACCGCGCCGTACTCCAGAACCGCGAGGAGGCGAGACGCCTCGCCGCCGAGATCCGGGGGCTTTCGCGCCAACTGCTGGACGGGTTCGCCAGGCGCGACTTCGGTGCCGACGACATGAAGGCGCTGCTTGCCGGGCTGGTGGCCGCCGGCAACGCCGGCGACTACTTCGACTATGCCGCCGCCGAGCAGGCGACCATGGCGATCGGGTCGATCCTCAGCGCGATGAAGGCCGGCGGACATATCGGCGAAGAGGGGTTCAAGCGCATGAACGCCGCGCTGCAGCGTATGCATGCCGCGGTAGCCAAGGACGAAGCGTACCGCCCGGCCACATACCGGGCGGCGCTGCGCGACCTCGAGCAATCCATCCCGCGCTGATACGTATCGTCCGGCCAGCGGCGCGCGGGCGCTCGGCCTGCCTGCTCTTTCGCGCATGCGCGGCGCAGCCGCGCCGCCGCAGGTGGTGCGTCCCAGACGGCGGATCGGGCCGACGATGCCGTGCCATGACGACGCCAGGCGCCCCGCCCCGGATGCGGCCGGCCGCGCCGCGACACCGGCTCGCGGCGGATAAAGGCCCCCCTACGCCCTTAGCGCGTGGGGGAGGAAGCGACAGGCGCGCGGCGTGGCGCGCGACGCCACCAGCCACCAAAGCCAAGCGCGCTCCAGAAGGTCGGGACCGTAGGCCGGCGACCGACCGCTGACGCAGCCCAGACCGCAGGGCCCGGGAACACCCGGGCCCCGCGAGCCTCAGGGCGTGGCGATCGTCTTCTCGAATTCCTTCAGGGCGACCCGGAACGCCGGCGCGCGGAACTCCTCGTCCTTCTGGACGACGGCCAGGAGTTTCTGCAGCGCCTGGTTCATCGCGGCGAAGCCTTCGTCGGCGACATGGCCGAAGGACTTCATCGCGTTGACGATCGACGAGATCGCCATGGTCGCCTGCTCGGCGGCGGCGAAATCGACATATTCCTGCGCGTCGCCGTTCGCGACCACGCCCGCGAGCAGCGCCTGCATGTCGGCGCGGCCGAAATCGTGCCGCGCGAAGGCGTCGCGCAGCTGCCGCGCGACGCCGAGAACTTCGCCCGCGATGCGGCGGGTCTCGTCGCGGCTCTCGCCGATGGCGAAATGCATCGCCTTCATGCTGTCGGCCAGCCGGCGCGCGGCGTCGGGGGCGACGCGCGCGGCGATGATCCGCAGCATGATCGCGTTGGAGTCGTTCAGCTTGACGACGCCGGGCCCGAGCCCGATCGACGGCCGCGCGGTCCAGCGCAGGTCGCTCATCGGATGATGGCAGGCATGGCAGTCGAAGAACACCAGCTCGGGGAAGACCGTGTTGGGGTTCAGCTTGGGATCCAGCATCGCCTCCATCGTGCGCTCCAGCGACATCGCCTGGCCGATGGCCCAGATCTGGACGCCGTTGGGCTGGAACTTGCGCTGCACGTAGTCCTTGTCGATCGCGAAATGCGCCGGCTGGGTCGCCGTGAACGTGTCGAGTTCGAAGCCGATGCGCGGATGCCCCGCGCCCATCAGCCGGTGCGACACGAATTTGCGGTTGTTGCCGTAATGGCAGGACAGGCAGAGCTCGGCGCGCGCGACCGGGTCCTCGGTCGGATAGAGGCCCGCCTTCAGGTTGTCGGCGTGGCTGGCGCCCGAGATGTGGATGCCGAGCCAGCCGCTGCTGCCGCCGTGGCAGGCCTCGCAGCCGACGCCGTCGGACATCTGGAACTGGCGCCCCCGGCGATTGGCTTCGACATTGTCGGCGTGGCAGTCGAGGCAGATGTCGGCGGTGTGCGCGTCGGGCAGGCCGAGATTGCGGGCCATGCGCACCGAGCGTTCCTCGAGCAGGACCTTGTAGGCCTTGGCGTGCGGATCCTTGCGCGACCAGGTGATGTATTCGTTCTGAAGGACGGTGGAGTCCTTGAAGGGCTCCACCGCACCGTGGCACGTGCTGCCGGCGCAGGAGGTAACGCCGAGATGCACCGCCTTGTCGTATTGGGGAAGGTCGGCAGCCTGT